>NZ_JBEXPH010000036.1:0-52771 GCF_040611955.1 Streptomyces sp. NPDC006510
CGGGGACCGGGAAATCCGGGGATTCCCCGGCAGCCGCCCCCGTCCACCTCAGCATCCCGTCGCTGGGAATCGACAGCAAGCTGATGCGCCTCGGTCTCAACCAGGACGGCACCGTCGAGGTCCCGCCCGCCGAGAAGGGCATGACCGCCGGCTGGTACACCGGCGGCGCCACTCCCGGCGAACCCGGCGCCGCGGTCATCATCGGGCACAACAGCACCCGGTTCGGGAAGGCCGTCTTCCACGACCTGAAGAAGATCGGCAAGGGAGCCGACATAGCCGTCCGCAACGACCACGGCGCGGAACTCCACTTCAGGGTCACCGGCACCGAGACGGTCAGCAAGAAGGCGTTCCCGACCGAGAAGGTCTACGGTGCCACCAACACACGCGCCCTGCGCCTGATCACCTGCGACGGCGCCTTCGACGACCGGGGCCACCCGGTGGACAATCTCATCGTGTACGCCAACCGGAGCTGACGACGGCGACCAGGGCCCGTGCCGGCGATACCGGACAACCATGCAGGGCATCCTGCGGACCCGGACTCGACCACGGGTGGGTTCTGAACGGCCGGGCCGCGTTTCCGGTCATGAGCCGTCTGCTCCACCAGCACGGCGGCCGGTTCCCGGATGCCCTGACCCGCGACCGTCTCTTCCACCGGTACGTCCACGGTTTCCTGTGGGGCCGTCACACCGGAGCCACCGAGACCGCTCCCAACCAGGATCTGCGGGCGCTCGACGACGGTGGCGTCGACCGGCTGATCAATGTGCTGCGCCGCAGCCGGGGCGGTCTGCTCACGGTCCGCCCCGACGACTTCGTCGGCTCCAGCATGGGTTCCCGCTTCTATCCCCGGGCGAGATCGGGGTGAGCGCCCGCTTCAACAGGAACTGCGACAAGGCGGTGCAGCGGCTCAAGGCCGCGGGCATCCCTGTCACACGTCTGCGGGGCGATGTGCCCTCCGACGCGGACGCCGTGCAGGTCGGCACGATGCACTCCTTCAAAGGGCTGGAGTTCCGGTGCGTCGCGGTCATCGGCGTGAGTGAGGGTGCGCTGCCGTACGCGCGTGCGGTGACCCCGGCCGACATCGACCGGCTCCAGCACGAGTCGGACCTCCTGGCGGAACGCTGCCTGCTGTTCGTCGCGTGCACACGGGCCCGGGACGGGCTGCATGTGTCGTGGTCGGATACGCCGAGCGAGTTTCTGGTGGAGGCCGGGGTGTCTCAGGCCTCGTAGGCGGGAGGGCCGGGCCGGGGGCGTCGCAGGGCCAGGGCCGCCAGCGCCTCGGGGGCGCCCTTCGGGCCGCGGATGCCCGGGAAGGCGTTGATGTCGACGACGACGGGCTCTCCCTCGCGGTCCAGCAGGTCGACACCGTAGACGTCGAGGCCGAAGACATCTCCTGTGCGCAGGGCGAGCCGGGTCCAGGTCTGCGGCAGGTCGCGGACCAGCGGCGCGGGCCGCGCGCCGTCCGGCGGTGCGCCCACCGGTGCGGGTCGCACCGCCGCGAACACCTCTCCCGCGATCACCCAGAGCTTGTGGTCCCAGCCACTGTTCGCGACGAACTCCTGCAGCACGACGGGCTCGTCGGACCACTCTGCCGCAAGGTCCCCGAGCCCGGCCGGGCCGTCCACGCGGGCGACCAGGTCCGCGCGGCGGCTATGGCGGCTCTTGACCATGAGCGGGTAACCGCTCTCCGGCAGCTCCGGGCCGTGGAAAGCTTCGGACAGTGCGTCCAGGGTCCGTGTCCGGGGCATCGGCAGACCGGCGCCTTCCGCCACGGCGGCGATCCGGCTCCTGTCCTGGCACAGCTCCGTCGCGGCGGCGGAGTTCACCACCCGGGCGCCGAGCGCTTCGAGGAAGCGGGCCAGCGCGAGTGCCCGGGGGGTATGGGCCTTGAGGAGGTAGACATCGGCGGGATCGTCCGGGGCCACCAGTTGCGAGGGGGATCCGGTTCCGGCGTCCGGGTCCAGGAACGTCACCCGGTGCTCCGCCTCGGTCAGTGCGGAGGCGGCCGCGGCGAGCAGCGGATGATCCGGCTTGTCGGTCAGCAGGCACACCCTCATATCTGCGCACCTCCAGGCACCGCTGCCACCATGTCCGCTTCGGTGCCGGGACCGAGGCCGGCGACGGGGTGCGGATGGGGCCGTCCGTGGGGGACCTGCGGCTGCAAGGGAATGCGCGGGGCGGGAGCGAGCATGCCCGTCCGGTCGGCGCCGCCGGTCCTGGCCAGCTCAAGAACGGCGCGGGCCAACCGTGATGCGGCATCGGGAACCTGGCGGAAGCTCGGGAAGTCGTTGATGTCGACGATCACGGGGCCGTCGGGGCCGAGCACCACGTCGATGCCGTAGAGATCGAGTCCGAAGACCGCGCCCACCTTCGCCGCCGCTTCGGCCACCTCGGCGGGCAGGGGGACGACTCTTTCGTCGACCGGCGCGTCCGGGTGGAGCGGGGAGCGGCGCACGGTCGCGTGGAACTCGCCCGCGAGGCAGTAGACCTTGAGGTCGGAGCCCGGATTGGACACGTAGGGCTGTGCGATGAGTTGGCCCTCGTCCGCCTGCTCCGCCTCCGCCAGCCGCCCGGGGGCCGACACAAGTCGCACCCCGCGCCCCGAGCTGCCGTCGGCGGGCTTGACCACCAGGGGGAAGAGCTCGTCGGGCACATCCGCGAACAGCGTGGCCCTCGGTGCCGAATAGGTGACCGGGACCGGCAGCCCGTGATGTCGCGCGATGACCGACGTGAGGACCTTGTCACGCACCGCGCGGATGGACCGCGCGTCGTTCACCGTGGTCAGTCCCACCGCCGCCGCGGCCTCCAACAGGGCGAGCCCGGGGCCGCCGGACACGGTCTTGAGTACCCAGGCGTCATGGGTTCCCGCCCGTACCTCCTCCGAGATCCGCAGGAGTGAGCCGCCGGGGCGCACCACGTCCACTTGGTGTCCCCACGACGTCAGTTGCCGGACAACGTCGAGCGGCATGCCGTCATGCCGGTACAGCTCTTCGACGAGGAAGCAGAGCTTCATCCCAAAACCCCTCGGTGCCCCACAGCTGATGGGGGCACAACGGTGCCTCGCGGTGCTCCTTCGAACACCACCAAAAGGGCAACGCTACGTCACACCTTCCCCAAAGCGACCTCGGCCGTGGGTTACTGATGGTCTGTTGCTTCACCGGCTGTTCTCGTCAGAAGAAGACCCACACCGCAGCAGCGCCTTCGCATACGGCCGCGCCCACCCGACCGCGCCACCAGGGCGGTCAAGGATCCCTGCCTACTTCACACCGCGGAGACTTCCTCTGCGGTCGGGAAGGACACCTGCGCGCCCTGCCTGGTGACGGCTGCCGCGTCCACTCCGACGGCGAGCACGACAGTGACGGCGCCTTCGACACCCAGGGCCACCCGGTGACAATCTCTCGTGTACACGAACCGGAGCTGACAGCAGCAAAAGGAAGGCCCCTGTGAGCCACAAACTGATCCTGGAAGGCGGTGGCGACTCCCTGACCGCACAGGAGTTGAAGGATTTCGAGGAACAGTTCCGGTGTTCGTTGCCCGAGTCGTTCCGCGACTTCTATCTGGAGCAGAACGGTGGCGAGGTGACCGACGAAGAAATCGTCGGCGAGAAGCTCGTCTCGTCCTTCTGCTCGATCCGCACAGGGCGCTTCACGGTCGAGAGCACCTATGAGGACATGCTGGACCAGCACGAGTCGTCGTCGGAGTACGACCTGAGGGAGATGATTCCGTTCGCATTCCCGCTGTTCGGCGGGGTGTTCTTTCTCTCCGTGAGTCCTTCGAGCCACGGAAGAATCTATCTCCTGATCTGGGACAGCGGCCTGGAGGAGGTTTCGTCTTCCTTTTCCGAGTTCCTGGACTGGCTCCGCACCTGAGACGTCAGACCAGGCCGCCCGCCCACGCCGTCAGCGTGGCGAAGTCGTCACCGGAAAGGCCGCGCCGAGGGTCGATCCGGTGCAGTTGGGCAGGACCGTCATGGTGTTCGTTCACCCAGGTGCGGTCGGCCTCCGTGATCTCGTCGTCGACCCAGGCGAACGGTCGGCCCTGCGCCCACTCGACGATTTCCGGCGTCTTCCAGAACACACCACCGCCGGGCACGGCTCGCGACGGGGACCAGGGGATGAAGGGCAGTTCGGGCAGTCCCAGGACCGGTGCGATGAATTCGTTGGCTTCTTCCTCCCACGTCGTCGCCCACACCAGGTCGAGAGGAAGCGCCTCCAATGCCGGACCGTGACTCGGATTGAGCCACACCCGGAGCGGCTTCACGGCCTTGTTCGGCAGCCCTCTCCCGATCAGCCGCCGCCGCTCGGCGGCCTTCCAGCGGGGCGTCAGGAACCGGTGCGTCTCATAGCCTTCGGGCCGCCGGTGCGGCTTCGCGGCATACGGATTCAGCGGCCCGTCCACATCCACCAACAGCACTGGTCGCACCGGCCCACCTGCCCCCTCTTCTCGTGCACCGCACGGTAGCGCCCGGTCCATGAGGAGAGGTCAGAAGAAGACCCCGCACCGGAGGAGCACATTCGCGTACGGCCGCGCCTCGCCCGTCCGTACCACCAGTCGGGCTCCCGCCGAGAGTAGCTTGAGCTCGTCGTGGGGTACGTGGGCGAGTCCGGGGAGACGGTCGTCCAGGAGACGGGCGGCCTCCGGATTGGCCTCCGTGACCTCGTGTGCCGCTGTCGCGCCCTCCACCACGAGTTCGTCCAGCAGGCCGTCGAGAACCTCGGCGAACGACGGGACGCCGGCGCGGAAGGCCAGGTCGACGAGGCGGGGGCCGTCCGGGATGGGCATGCCCACGTCGCAGATCAGCACTCCGTCGCCGTGGCCCAGTTCGGCCAGGGCCCCGGCGAGGTGGCGGTTGAGGATTCCTGCCCTCTTCACGGGGCCGGGACTTCCTCTGCCGCCGGAACTTCCTCTACCGCCGGAACTTCCTCTGCCGTCGGGAAGGACGCCTGCGCGCCCTGCCTGGTGACGGCTGCCGCCCCCACCCGCACGGCGAACGCGGCAGCATCGGTGAGCTCTTCGCCCAGGCCGAGCCGCCAGGCCAGGGCGGCCGTGAAGGCATCGCCGGCCCCGGTCGTGTCCACTGCTTCGACCTTGGGGCTCGGTACGGGTACGACATCGCCGGTGCGGCCGTCCGCGACGAGCGCCCCCGCCGCCCCCAGCGTGACCACGACCGACTGCGGGCCGAGTCCGAGCAGTGCTCGCGCCCACTCCTGGGGCGTGGTGCCTGCGGCTTCGCCCAGCAGGTAGCGCGCTTCGTGCTCGTTGACCACCAGCGGGTCACAGGCGGCCAGCACATGGTCGGGCAGGGACGCGGGCGGGGACGGGTTCAGCACCAGCCGGGTACCGGGTGACATCGCACCGGCCACCTCGGCAACCGTCTCCAGCGGGATCTCCAGCTGTACGGAGACGACCCGGACCGCACCGAACAGGGCGCCGGCCGCCCGGATGTCCTTCGGGGTGAGGCGGGCGTTGGCCCCCGGCGACACCACGATGCTGTTGTCGCCCGAGGGGTCCACGGTGATCAGCGCGACGCCGGTGGGGGCGCCGCCCACGAGGACGCCGGCGGTGTCGACGCCCGCCGCCCGTTGTGATTCCAGCAGCAGACGGCCATGCGCGTCGTCGCCGACCCTGGCCAGCAGGGCCGTACGGGCTCCGAGGCGAGCGGCGGCGACTGCCTGGTTCCCGCCCTTGCCGCCCGGGTGGACGGCCAGATCGGAGCCGAGGACGGTCTCACCGGCTGCGGGGCGGCGCTCGACGCCGACGACCAGGTCGGCGTTGGCGGAGCCTACGACCAGCAGGTCGTACCGGGCGTGATCGTCGTCGTGGTCGCTCTCGTGCATGGTTCCTGCTTTCCGTGGTCAGGCACTGCTCGGCTTGTGCTCGGTCCCGCTCAGGTGCACCGGGCCGACCGGTCCCGCTCAGTCGTACTCAGTCGTGTTCAGTCGTGCTCAGTCGCGTTCAGGAGAAATCGGCGACGTTCTGCTTGGTGACGACCTTCACCGGCACCTTCACCATGCTGTCGACCTTCTTGCCCTGCGCCGCCTTCACCGCGTTCTGCACGGCGATCTTCCCCAGCTCCTTCGGCTGCTGGGCCACGGACGCGTACAGCGTGCCCGCGCCAACCGCCTTCAGGCCGTCCGGAGTTCCGTCGAATCCGACGACGGACACCGACTTTCCTGCCTTGCTGCCCAGTGCCCTGACCGCACCGAGCGCCATCTCGTCGTTCTCGGCGAAGACACCGGTGATACCGGGGTGGGACTGGAGCAGGTTGGTCATGACGTCCAGGCCCTTCGTGCGGTCGAAGTCCGCCGGCTGCTTGGCCACGACCTTGATGCCCGGGTACGCCTTGAGGCCCTCGGCGAAGCCCGCGCCCCGCTCGCGACTGGCCGAGGTGCCGGCCGTCCCCTGGAGAATGACGATGCTGCCCTTGCCCCCGAGCCTGTCGGCCAGCGCCTTGGCGGCGAGCCTGCCGCCGGCGACGTTGTCGGATGCCACGAGCGTGGCGGTCTCTGCCTTGTTGACCCCCCGGTCGGCGGCGATCACCGGGATGTCCGCGTTGTTGGCGCCCCGGACGGCGGGGCCCGCCGCATCCGAGTCCACCGGATTGACGATGATCGACTTCACGCCCGAACTCGTGAAGTTCTGGAGCTGGTTGGCCTGCTGCGAGGCGTCGTTCTGGGCGTCGGTGACGGTGAGGTCGACCCCGGCCGTCTTCGCCTCCGCCTGCGCGCCCGCCTTCATCTGCACGAAGAAGGGGTTGTTGAGCGTGGAGAGCGACATGCCCACCTTGGTGTTGCCGCCGGAGGAACCGGAGTTGAAGTAGGACACCCCGCCCACGACCACGGCCACGCACAGTGCGGCGATACCGAACTTGACCGCTCCCGCTCCCTTGCGACCGGATCCCGGTGAGCCCGGCGCGGCGGACGAACCGCCCGGCGCCGCGGCTCCGGATCCGGCCTTGCGGCGGAGCGTGTCCAGCAGCACCGCGAGGGCGATGACGACACCGATGACGACCTGCTGCCAGAAGGCGGACACGGAGAGGAGGTTCAGCCCGTTGCGCAGCACGGCGAGGATGAGCGCGCCGATCAGAGTGCCGGAGGCCTTGCCGACGCCGCCGGCGAGGCTGGCGCCGCCGATGACGACCGCGGCGATCGCGTCGAGCTCGTACCCCTGCGCGGCCTGCGGCTGCGCGGAGGTCAGCCGGGACGCGAGGACGATGCCCGCGACCGCGGCGAAGAGCCCGGACAGGGCGTAGATGACCAGCTTCTGCCGGGTGACGCGCAGTCCGGAGAGCCGCGCGGCCTCCTCGTTGCCGCCGATCGCGTACATCGAACGGCCGATGTAAGTACGGGCCAGGATCAGCGCCGCGATCAGCCCCATCACGACCATCACGAGGACGGGGACGGGCAGCCAGCCACCGAGCGTGTCGCCGAGCACGGAGACGGAGCCGGGGAAGTCGATCGGTTTGCCCTGGGAGATGACCAGGGACAGACCTCGCGCGATCGACAGCATCGCCAGTGTCGCGATGAACGGCGGCAGTTTGCCGTACGAGACGAGGGCTCCGTTGACGAAGCCGCAGGCGATGCCGGTGGCGACGGCGAGGATGACCGCCAGCCAGACCGGCAGCCCCTCCGAGGTGGCCGACCAGGCGAGGACCGTCGCGGAGAGCGCGGCCACCGAGCCGACGGACAGGTCGATGCCAGCCGAGACGATGACGAAGGTGACGCCGAACGCGAGGATCGCGGTGACGGCGGCCTGCACGCCGACGTTCAGGAGGTTCTGGGTGGTCAGGAAGTCGCTGGAGAGCAGCGACATCGCCACCAGCAGTACGACCAGGGCGGTCAGGGCACCGTTGTCGAGCAGGAGTCGGCGGACCGTGCGCCCTGCGGCGCCACTGGCGCCCGTATTGCTCTTGAGCGTGTCAGTGGCCACGGGGGCTCTCCTCTTCGTTCACGGTCGGATCCGCTGCCGTAGTTGTTGTGGGCGATGTGGTGGGCGATGTGGTGGGGGCCGCGCTGACGGCGAGGGCCATCACGGCGTCCTGGGTCGCTTCGTGCGCGGGGAGTTCTCCGGCGATGCGGCCCTGGGACATGACCAGCACCCGGTCGCTCATCCCGAGGACTTCGGGCAGGTCGCTGGAGATCATCAGAACCGCGTGACCCGATGCGGTCAGTTCGTTGATGAGCTGGTAGATCTCGACCTTGGCGCCGACGTCGATCCCTCGGGTCGGTTCGTCGAGGATCAGCACCCTGGTGTCGGCGAGCAGCCACTTGCCGATGACGACCTTCTGCTGGTTGCCACCGGAGAGCGTACGGACGTGCTGTCCGAGACCCGCCATCCGTACGCCGAGCTGCTCGGCGATCCGGGCGGCGGCCAGGCGCTGCCCCTTGAGGTCCACGAGCCCGGAGCGGCTCGCCGAGCGCAGGGTGACCAGGCCGAGGTTCTCCTGCACCGAGGCATCGAGCACCAGGCCCTGCCCCTTGCGGTCCTCGGGCACGAGGCCGATTCCGGCGCCCATCGCGGCGGTGACGTCGTGCTTGGCCAGCCGCTCGCCGAGCACGTCGACGGTGCCGCCGTCGTAGGGGTCGGCGCCGAAGACGGCGCGGGCGACCTCGGTGCGGCCGGCGCCGACGAGACCGGCGAGACCGACCACCTCTCCGGCCCTCACCTCGAAGCTGATGTCATGGAACACGCCGTTGCGGGTCAGGCCGCGCACGGACAGCAACGGGCTCCCGGTTTCCGGGCGTTCACGGGGGTACTGCTGGTCGATGCTGCGCCCCACCATCAGCTGTACGAGCTCCGCCTCGGGCGTAGAGGCGGGTACCTGGTCGATGCTGCGGCCGTCGCGCAGCACCGTGACCCGGTCGCCGAGCGCCGCGATCTCTTCGAGGTGGTGGGTGATGAAGACGACCCCGACCCCGTCCGCACGCAGCTGCCGCACGATCCGGAAGAGCTTGTCGACCTCTTCCGAGGTGAGGACCGCAGTCGGCTCGTCCATGATCAGGACGCGTGCGTCCAGGCTGAGCGCCTTGGCGATCTCCACCATCTGCAGCCGGGCGATGCCCAGTTCACGGACCTTGGCCTTCGGCGAGACGTGCAGGCCGACCCTACGCAGCAGGACCTCGGCGTCAGCCTCCATGCGGCGCCGGTCGATCATCCCGAAGCGGCGCGGCTGCCGGCCGAGGAAGATGTTCTCGGCGACCGTCAGATCGGGTACCAGGTTGAACTCCTGGTAGATCGTCGCGATTCCGAGCCGTTCGGCGTCCTGCGCGCTGTGGATGCGGACCTCGCGCCCCTGGGCGAATATCCGGCCGCTGTCCGGGCGGTAGGCGCCGGAGAGCATTTTGATGAGGGTGCTCTTGCCCGCTCCGTTCTCGCCGAGCAGGACGTGCACTTCGCCGCTGCGCAGGTCGAAGTCCACGCTGTCCAGCGCGACCACACCGGGGAAGGTCTTGCGTACGCCTTCGATGCGCAGCAACTCGTCCGGACTGCTCACAAGCTGCTCCTCTGGTCCGATGCGGGCTCGCCGCAGGAACGGCGTACGACGAGGCGGGCGGGAAGGGTGACGGACTGCGGGGACCGGCCCTCGACGATGTCGACCAGCGCGCGGACGGCGGCGCGGCCGAGTTCGCCGGTCGGCTGGGCGATCGCCGTGATCGGCGGGTCGGTGTGGACGAACCAAGGGATGTCGTCGAAGGCGGCGAGTCCGACGTCCTGCGGGACTCGCAGGCCGGCCGCCCGGATGGCGTCCAGCGCGCCGAGCGCCATCAGGTTGTCGGCGGCGAAGACCACCTCGGGCGGCTCGGGGAGTGCCAGGAAGCGCTCGGTGACGCGCCGACCGCTGTCCGCCTGGAAGTCGCCCTGGCCGATATAGACCTCGGGCAGGGTGAGTTCGTACGCGCGCAGTGCCTCGCGGAAGGCCTCGACTCGCTCGTTGCCCGTGGTGGTGGCCGCAGGGCCGGCGATGATGGCGAGCCTTCGGTGGCCCAGCGCGTGCAGATGGGCGACCAGGTCCCGGATCGCACGGCGACCGTCGGCACGTACGACGGGGACGTCGACGCCGGGCATCCAGCGGTCCACGAAGACCATCGGGGTGCCGCCGCGCGCCACATCCGCCATCAGCGGGGAGTCGCCGTCCGCGGGGGAGACGAGAAGCCCGTCGATCCTTCGGTCGAGCAGCGTACGGACGTGGTGGTCCTGCAACTCCGGCCGCTCGTCCGCGTTACCGATGATGACGCTGTAGCCGAGGGCGCGGGCCTCCTCCTCGACGAAGCGGGCCAGTTCGGTGAAGTAGGGATTGAGCACATCGCTGATGACCAGGCCGAGGGTGCGCGTCTGGTCGGTACGCAGCGAACGGGCGACGGCGTTGGGCCGGTAGCCGAGGGCGTCGACGGCGGCGAGGACTCGTGTCCGCGCGTCCGGGCTGACGGAGGGATGACTGTTGAGAACACGGGAGACCGTGGCGACGGACACTCCCGCCTCGGCCGCGACATCCTTGATGCTCGCCATTTCCGGACCACCTCCTTGTGGTTTCCGTGAGCCTCGAAACCAGCGGCCCAGAGCCGTGGAATCGATTACAGCGACGATTGGAATCGATTACATGACCGAAAACAAGACCTCACAGGGCACCCGGGGCCTGATCGTGACGAAGGACACGGAGGGAGCCGGGGCACGGTCCGGGGCGGCACACCCGGCAGCGGGCGGGTCGGCTCGGGGCAGCGGCACCGGCCGGTCGCGCTCCCCGACGGCTCCCGCGACAGCCGTGGCGAACTCCCTCCGTACTGAGCAAGTGGCCGATCGTCCGCAAGGAGCAGTGCATCCACAAGGACGCCTACGGTAGCGACCGGTGGCCCAACAAGGGCTTCGTCCATGCCGAGTTGAACGTGAACGGCACGAAGGCGCATGCGGTGGGGACGCACGCACAGGTGACCGAGCGGGGTTGCGGGGCGGGTGAGGCAGCGCAGATGCGCACCGGCAGCGGCACCGGCACCCGACGGCCCCTCCCCCACGAGATCCCTTGATTACCGGCCCGTAACCTCTGAAGTACCTCAGATTCATTCCTCAGTGATGTGGGGCACTGACAGAATCGCAGGAATCCCGGATGATGTGTCGTCGAGCCGCGCCACGGTGACGACTCCCTGGCCGGTCATGGCCGGGACCGCCCACCCTCCCCTCACAAAGGCGAATCTGCTCCATGAGTGACCGCACCACTGCGGCCGATACGCTCGCCGCCGCCCCACCGGCGGCGGGCTCCCCCCACCGGGACGCCGGCGACGCCGGTTACAGCAAGGACCTCAAGTCCCGTCACATCAACATGATCGCCATCGGCGGCGCGATCGGCACCGGCCTGTTCCTGGGTGCGGGCGGGCGACTGGCCGGTGCGGGTCCCTCCCTCGCCGTTGCCTACGCGGTCTGCGGTGTCTTCGCCTTCTTCGTCGTCCGCGCGCTCGGCGAGCTGGTCCTCTACCGGCCCTCCTCCGGCGCCTTCGTCTCGTACGCCCGGGAGTTCATGGGCGAGAAGGGCGCCTTCGCGGCCGGATGGCTGTACTTCCTGAACTGGTCGACCACCGCCGTCGCCGACATCACCGCGGCCGCCACCTACGCCCACTTCTGGGCGATGTTCAGCGACATCCCACAGTGGATCCTCGCGCTGATCGCCCTTGCCGTCGTCCTCACCGCCAACCTCATCTCGGTGAAGTACTTCGGTGAGATGGAGTTCTGGTTCGCGATCATCAAGGTCTCCGCCCTGGTGGCCTTCATGCTCATCGGCATCTTCCTGGTGGTCACCCAGCACCCGGTGGACGGTCACACGCCGGGCATCTCCACCATCTCCGACAGCGGTGGTATCTTCCCCACCGGCATGCTCCCGTTGCTGATGGTGATCCAGGGCGTCGTGTTCGCGTACGCCTCCGTCGAGCTGTGCGGCGTCGCCGCGGGTGAGACGCAGAACCCCGAGAAGATCATGCCCAAGGCGATCAACTCGATCATGTGGCGTGTCGGACTCTTCTACGTCGGTTCGGTGGTGCTGCTGGCCCTCCTGCTGCCGTACACCTCGTACTCGGCGGACGAGAGCCCCTTCGTCACCGTCATGGAGAAGCTCGGTATCCCGGGCGCGGCCGGTGTGATGAACCTGGTCGTGCTGACCGCGGCGCTGTCCAGCCTGAACTCCGGTCTGTACTCCACCGGGCGCATCCTGCGCTCCATGGCGCTGGCGGGCTCCGCGCCCAAGTTCACCGGCCGGATGAACAAGGGCCAGGTGCCCTACGGCGGCATCCTGCTGACCGCCGGTTTCGGTGTACTCGGCGTCGTGCTCAATTACGTCATGCCGGGCCAGGCGTTCGAGATCGTCCTCAACTTCGCTTCGATCGGCATCCTCGGCACCTGGGGCATGATCATGCTCTGCTCCCTGCTGTTCTGGCACCGCTCGCGGGACGGCAGGGTCACCCGCCCCTCGTATCGGCTGCCCTGGGCCCCGTACACGCAGATCGTCACGCTGGCGTTCCTCGCCGGTGTCGTGTTCCTGATGTGGTGGGGCGGCGGAGTGGGCCGTACGACCGTGCTGTGCCTGCCGCTGATCGCGGCGGCGCTGGTCGGCGGCTGGTTCGTCGTCCGGCGACGGGTGAACGACCTCGCGCGGGAGCGCCGGGACGTCTGATCCTTCCGGCTGCGTGGACGGCCCCGGTGGAAGCGCGAGGACGCTTCCACCGGGGCCGTCCCCATGCTGGCCGAGCCGTCCGGAAACGCAAAAGACCCCAGATGAACTGGGGTCTCTCTCTGTGTCCGAGGGGGGACTTGAACCCCCACGCCCGATAAAGGGCACTAGCACCTCAAGCTAGCGCGTCTGCCATTCCGCCACCCGGACCAGGTGATCGGCCCCGGTCTCCCGCGGCGACAAAGAAAACAATACCAGGGGTTCGGGGCGCCTCTCACCTGCATATTCGGTGGTCAGTGCGGCAGGGTGGGCGTGTCCGTGGGACCTGGGGAGCGTTGTGTACGGTCCGCATTCACATACGTACGCACAGCTCACGGGACGGTTGCCGGGCGGCGTGCGGGCGTGGTGGGGGCGGCCGGGCTACCTTCGCGGGCACGAGTGATCGCGGCTGCCGACGGCCCCTGGCGCTGTCCCCCCTGCGTGAGCATCTGCGCGATACGTTCTGGTTCGCTCCGACGGTGGTGGCTGTGCTCCTTCGCGCTCGAGCGGGCCTACAAGGAAGTCGGCGATCTGATCAGGTTCGCCGACGATTCCAGGACCATCGTCACCACCATCAGCTCGGCAATGATGACCTTCATCGGTGTCGTCCTCAGCATCTCGCTGGTGGCCGTGCAGACGGCGAGCGGGCAGCTCACGCCCCGGGTGGTGAGGATCTTCGTCAGGATCGCGCAGCACCCCCGCCCGTCCCGAGTGCCCGATCCGGGTGCTCTCCACCCCGGGCGGCAGTTCCTCCCGCACCGGGCTCCGGCACGGTCAGCATGATGGTGGGGCGTGGGACCACAAGCATTCGGGGTGCTGGTCAGGCACCGTACGCTCCTGGTGACTGCGGTGGAGCGTACGGTGCCTGACGTCACCGGGCGACGTTCGCACCGCTTCCCGGTCTCCAGGAGTCCGGGGTGAGGCGCGGACCGCCGCTCCGGTACCGCCGATGGTCCTACTTGCGCAGCGCCGCCAAGTTGTCGTAGCCGGTCCGCGCATGGTTCAGGGACTGCGCCGGGACGGTCGAGCTCGGTGCGTTGTCCTGCTCGACCATCGGGTTGTGGTAGTTCTTCGCCCCGACGCGGCGGAAGAACGTCCGGTAGTCGATGACCCCGGTACCGAAGGGGACCATGTCGTAGCCATTGCCGCTGGTCGTGTTGACGATGCCGTCCTTGGCGTGGAACAGCGGGTAGCGCTTGGTGTTGCAGCGGACCAGTGCCGCCGGGTCGAAGATGTTCTCCTGCTGCGATCCGTCGTGCGCGGTGTAGGTATGGAACTTGTACTGAGCGACGTGCGCCCAGAAGATGTCCATCTCCAGCCATACGGACTTCGGGTCGGTGACCTGAAGGAAGTACTCGAGCTTGCGGATGCCGGAGCTGCGGGTGGGGCGGCCCTGTGCGTCCAGCGGACCGCCGTCGAGCAGGAAGCCGTAGGCCGCGTCGTGATTGTGGGTGTACAGCTTGATGCCCGCACCCTGAGCGATCCGTCCCAGCGTGTTCCACTTGTCGGCCGCCATGTCCCAGTCGACACGGTAGGCGCTGCCGATGGGGTCGCCACCGGTGCCCATGTGTTCCATGCCGAGGATGTTCGCGATCTCGAGGTGGCGCTTGAACTGGTCCAGGTCGCTCTGGTCCAGCGGCCAGGATGACGGGATGAAGCCGTGGTTGCCCTGGGCGCGCAGACCGTAGTCGTCCAGCCACGAGCGCAGCAGCTTCGCGCCTTCCACCGATTCGAGGTTGCTTCCGCCGGGTGCGTTGGCGTGCTGGCCGTACCCGGCGAACTCGACCTGCTGGTAGCCGTAGCGGGCCAGCTCCCTGAAGACCTCACGGAAGCCCGAGGGAAGGTCGGTGCTGAGTGGATCCCGGCCCGTGGCGTCGCGCACGGTGTACAGGATGATCCCTCGTCGCTCCGCCGGGACCAGAGCCTGGCCGACGCCCCGCTCCCTGCCGGAGGCGGTCTGGGCGAGGGCCGGCGAAGCGCCGAAGGCGGGCGCGGCGATCGCCGCTGCCGCAGCAGCCGTGCAGGTGCTCAGAAAACGGCGGCGGCTGACGCCGAGGCTGCGGCGCAGGTCGCCGTCCGTTCCGGGTTCGTCGTTGTACGCGATCACGGTCTCTCTCTTTCTCGAAGATGCTCGAAACGCTGTGCACGAACCGATCTCATGCGAGGCCGGCAAGTGTGAGGAGCAAGGACTTCACTTCGGTGGCCCGGACGGGGCCGGTGAACGCGTGGGGGGTGGAGCACAGGATGAGCGGACCTTCTTCGTCGCTCTGCGGAAGGCGTCCGTGGCTGCCGCGAATAGGTGACGGGTCAAGCGGCACGACCGCCATGCGGTAGCGCATGCCCAGCTTCTTGCGGGCGACGGCCGTGGCCGCCTTGACCCGGACGTACGGATCCTGGGGGTCCAGGAAGAGTTCGACGGGGTCGTAGCCGGGTTTGCGGTGGATCTCGACGAGCTGCGCGAAGTCGGGCGCGCGGGCGTCGTCTAGCCAGTAGTAGTACGTGAACCAGGCATCCGGGTCCGCGACGGCGACCAGTTCGCCCGAGCGCGGGTGGTCCAGGCCGTGTGTCTTCTTGCCCTCGTCGTCGAGGAGTTGCTCGATGCCCTGGAGGTCCTGGAGGGCATCGCGGGTGGCTTCGAGGTCCTCGGGGCGGCGTACGTAGACATGGGCGAGCTGGTGGTCGGCGACGGCGAAGGCGCGGGAGGCCATCGGGTCCAGGTACTCCATGCCGTCCTGGGTGTGGACCTCCAGGAGGCCGGCTCGGCGCAGGGCCCGGTTGATGTCGACCGGCCGGTCCACGCGGGTGATGCCGTATTCGGAGAGTGCGACGACGGTGCGGCCTTCGCGGCGGGCGTCGTCCAGGAGGGGGGCCATGGCGCGGTCGAGTTCGGCCGCGGCCCGGTAGGAGCGCGGGTCGTCGGGGCCATAGCGCTGGAGGTCGTAGTCGAGGTGCGGGAGGTAGCACAGGGCCAGGTCGGGGTGGCGGGTGTCGAGAATGTGCCGGGTCGCGTCGATGATCCACTGCGAGGAGACGAGGTCGGCGCCGGGGCCCCAGAAGTGGAAGAGGGGGAAGGTGCCGAGTTTTTCGGTGAGTTCGTCATGCAGGGCGGGCGGCCGGGTGTAGCAGTCGGGTTCCTTGCGGCCGTCGGCGTAGTAGACGGGGCGCGGGGTGACGGTGATGTCCGTGTCGGCGCCCATCGCGTACCACCAGCAGATGTTGGCGACGGTGTAGCCGGGGTGGGCGCGGCGGGCGGCGTCCCAGAGCTTGTCCCCGGCGACCAGACCGTTGTGCTGGCGCCAGAGCAGGATGTCACCGAGCTCGCGGAAGTACCAGCCGTTGGCGACGATGCCGTGCTCGGCGGGCGTGGTGCCGGTGAGGAAGGTGGACTGGGCCGCGCAGGTGACTGCGGGGAGCACGGTGCCGAGAGGGGCGTGGGTGCCGGCCTGCCCCAGGGCCTTGAGGTGCGGCATGTGGTCGAGGAGCTGTGGGGTGAGGCCGACGACGTCGAGAACGAGAAGCGGGGTGGGTGTGGTGGGTGTGGTGGTCTGCTCGGCTGCGGTCATGGGAGCTCCTTGAGGCCGAGGTCGACCAGGAGGTCGCGGGCGAGGGTGAGTTCAGCGGCGATGCCGTCGGCGAGCTGGGTGCGGGTGCGGGGGCGCAGTGCGGCCGGGAGCGCCTGCCAGGTGTATGTCTCGACCTCCAGGTGCCGGGTGAGGGGCCGTGCGCCGCCCACCAGTCGGGTCAGTGTGGAACGGAGCACGGGAAGGGTGGAGGTGAGCGGTGGTGCGGGGGGTGCGTGCAGGGGGACGTGGAAGTGGGCGCGCCATGGGGCGCCGTCCGGCAGGGCCCGGCCGGTGACGGCCTCGTCCAGGTCGTCGGTGCCGCGCAGCCCGGCGGCGGTGC
This sequence comes from Streptomyces sp. NPDC006510, assembly GCF_040611955.1. Lineage (NCBI taxonomy): Bacteria > Bacillati > Actinomycetota > Actinomycetes > Kitasatosporales > Streptomycetaceae > Streptomyces > Streptomyces sp. NPDC006510. The sequence goes on from NZ_JBEXPH010000036.1 coordinate 16,589, forward strand.
TGGTGCGGGTCTGGTGCAGGAAGCGGGGCTCGGCGAAGGCGGCGAGTGCGGTGCGCACCTCGGGGAGGTGGGGGTGTTCGGCGTGCAGGGCGGCGGAGAGTTGTGCTTTGGCGATCGGGATGCCCGCGGTGCCGAGCGCGTCGACGGCGGTGTCGGGGTCCTCGAAGGAGGTGGCCAGGTGGCAGGTGTCGATGCAGACGCCGATGCGTGGGTGTCCGACGGCGGTGAGGGGGACGATGGCGTCGGCGGTGGTCTCGACCGTGCACCCCGGCTCGGGTTCGAGGCCGATCCGGATGGACTTGCCGGTGAGCTCGGCGAGTGCGTCCAGGCGTTCGCCGAGGGTGGTGAGCGCGCTGTGTGCCGTGCGGGCCGCCTCGGGGTCCGAGTCGAAGGGGGTGCGCCAGGCGATCGGGAGGGTGGAGATGGTTCCTCGGGTGGCGTCGTCGGGGAGCAGGCCGGCCAGCAGCCGGGCGAGGTCGGTGGTGTGGGCGAGCCGTTCCGGATCCGTCCAGTCCGGCTTGTACACCCGGTACTTGACCTCGTCGGCGCCGAATCCCTCGTACGGGAAGCCGTTGAGGGTGACGACCTCCAGACCGCGGCGGTCCAGCTCGGCGCGCAGGGACCGCAGCTCGGCGGGGTCGTTGATCAGGGTGCGGGCGGCGTCCCTGGCGAGCCAGAGGCCGATGCCGAGCCGGTCGCGGCCGAGGCGTTTGCGGACGGGTTCGCAGTGGTCGCGCAGTTGGGCGCGGATACCGTCGAGCGTCTCGGCGGGGTGGACGTTGGTGCAGTACGAGAGATGGACGGTGGAGCCGTCGGGGTGGCGGAAGCGCATCGCCTCACTCCCCGCCGCGCAGGATGGAGTTGCCTTCGTGGAGTGGTTCCGGCGCGGCGATGCCGAGCTGGAGCCGGCCGCTCTGCCCGTAGAAGGCGACGGGGTTGCGCCAGAGCACCTGGTCGACGTCGTCGTCGCTGAATCCGGCGGCGAGCATCGCGTCGCCCACCTTGCGGGTCTTGAGCGGGTCGCTTCTGCCCCAGTCTGCGGCCGAGTTGACCAGGACCTTCTCGGTGCCGTGGATCCTGAGGATCGCGACCATGCGGTCCTCGTCCATCTTGGTGTCGGGGTAGATGGAGAAGCCGGCCCAGCAGCCGCTGTCCCTGGCGTCCTTCACGGTTGTCTCGTTGAGGTGGTCGAGCAGGACCAGTTCCGGGGGGAGGTGGGATTCGCGGATGACGTCGAGGGTGCGGTGCAGTCCGGCGAGCTTGTCCCGGTGCGGGGTGTGTACGAGGGCGGGCAGGCCGTGGTCGGCGGCGAGCTGGAGCTGGGCGGCCAGGGCGGTGTCCTCGGCCGGGGTCATGGAGTCGTAGCCGATCTCCCCGACGGCGACGACGGAGTCCTTGACGAGATAGCGGGGCAGGGCATCCAGGACGGGGACGCAGCGCGGGTCGTTCGCCTCCTTGGGGTTGAGGGCGAGCGTGCAGTGGTGGGCGATGCCGTACTGGGCGGCGCGGAAGGGTTCCCAGCCGAGCAGGGCGTCGAAGTAGTCGAAGAAGCTGGCGGGAGAGGTGCGGGGCTGGCCGAGCCAGAAGGAGGGTTCCACGAGGGCGCGGACCCCCGCGTCGTACATCGCCTGGTAGTCGTCCGTGGTGCGGGAGGTCATGTGGATGTGCGGGTCGAAGATGCGCATCAGGACTCCTCCGTGGGGGCGGCACCGGGGGTGGCGAGTTCGAGGACGCGGGTGAGGTCGGCGGGGACACTGCGGCCCGCTGCGATACGTTCGGCGGCGAAGTCGCCCAGCATGCGGGCGAGTTCGGCGTCGCCGCGCGCGCGTCGGGCCAGTCCGGCGACGGCGTCGACGTCGACCTCGGTGAAGAGGCACTTGAGGATGGCGTGACGCCAGTTGTGCGCGTCGAGATGGGCGGCGGCGTACGGGCCGACGGCCGCGGCGATCAGCCGGGTGTCATTGGTGCGCAGGGCGTCCTCGATGAGCGGAAGGGCGGTGGGGCCGAGGTCCAGCCGGTGCAGGGTGAGCAGGACGGCGCGTCGTTCGGCGGCGGTGCCCTGCTCGTAGAGCCTGGTCAGGGCGGGCAGCGCGGCCCGGGCTTCGATGAGCAGCAGGGCGCGTACGGAGTCGGCGTGTTCGAGTCCGCAGTGCCGGCCGGCCGCGGCGTACCGCAGTTCCCAGGGCGGGGCGGCGTACGGTCCGCCGGGCGGTTCGGTGTCCTGGTGGGAGGCGGCGTGCTCCGCCTCGGCGAGCGCCTCGTCGAGCCAGGCGCGCGCGGCTCCGCCGAGCTGTGCGTCGAGTTCCTTGCGGGTGAGCAGCGGGGGGTTCGTCGGGGATATCGGCATGGCGTCGCTCCCTTCGGGGGTTCAGTAGCTCGACGGACTGTTGCCCGACAGGCTGTGGCTCGACGGACCGTGCTTGCGGAGGAACTCGATGGAGGTGCGGGCGAGTTCGGGGCCGGCGTGGGAGTGGCGGGGCAGTTCGACGACGGTGAGGCCGCGGTAGCCGGTGGCCGAGAGGGTGTCGAGTGCTTCGAGTACGGGCGGGAAGTCGATCTCGCCGTCACCGAACGGGAGGTGTTCATGGACGCCGCGGCGCATGTCCTCGATCTGGACGTGGCGCAGCCAGGGGGCGGCGTCGCGGACGCAGTCGACGGGCAGGGCGGGTTCCAGGCACTGGCAGTGGCCGATGTCGAGGGTGAGCCCGAGCGGTGACGGATCTCCGCTGAGGACGCGCAGATGGTGGAAGTCGGCGAGGGTGGCGAGGAGGTGTCCGGGCTCGGGTTCGATCGCCAGGGGGATGCCGGAGCGCTCGGCGGCGTCCAGGACCGGGGCGAGGGATTCGGTGAGCCGCTGCCAGGCGGTGTCGGGGGTGGTGTCCGGTGGGGTGATGCCGCTGAAGCAGTGCACGGCGTGGGCGCCGAGGTCGGCGGCGATCCCGACGGCCCGTACGAGCAGCCGGGTGCGGGCGGCGCGGGCCTCGGGGTCGGGATCGAGGAGGGAGGGACCGTGCTTGCGGCGGGGGTCGAGGACGTAGCGGGCACCGGTCTCGACCGTGACGCCGAGCCCCAGTTCCTGGAGCCTGGCCGCCACGTGGTGGGTGCGGGCGGCGAGGTCCGGGGCGAGGGGGTCGAGGTGCATGTGGTCGAGGGTCAGGCCGACCCCGTCGTACCCGAGGTCGGCGAGGAGTCCGAGGGCGTCGTCCAGGCGGAGGTCGGTGAGCCCGTTGGTGCCGTAGCCGTAGCGGATCGTCATGTCGGGCTCACCTTCCGGGCGAGGGTGCGGGCGATCGGTACGAGTCCCATGACGGCGAGCGCCGAGCCGGCCGCTCCCGCGCGGGCGGTAAGAGCGGCCTGGAGCGGGATCATCGCCCGGATACCGGCGCCGACGGCGCGCTGGGTGAGCGGCGGGGACGGGTTGAGCGCGGCGTGGAGGAGTGGGACCGCGGCGGTCCGGACGTAGGAGCCGGTGAGCGCGGTGCGCACGAGACCGGGGGTGGTGACGGGAAGGGGCGCGGGTGTGCGGTGCGAGGGGTGGGGCCGGGGCGGCTCGTCCTGCCTGCCGCGTCCCGTGTGCGGGTCCGTCGGCCGGTCTCCGTGCCGGCCACGCTGCTCGTGCAGGGCCGCTGCGCCCAGTGCGGCGACGGCCGCGAGCGCGGCGAGGGGTGCGGTGGTGGATCCGCCGTGCGCCTCGTGCCGGGAGACGGCGGTGACGGCGTAGGTGTGCGCCCCCAGCAGACCGGCGGCCGGCAGGGCGGCGCGAATGGAGCCATGCACGGCCCGATCCGAACCACGGGCGGATCTCGAACCCACCACCGACCTCGTGGTCCGCTTCGCCGTCCCGGTGGCGGTGGCCCCGAGGAGCAGGTCCAGTCCGCGTGCCGCGGCCATCGCCGCGGGCCCGGCCGGGGTGTGCTTCAACCGGAGGTCGTACGCCCACACGGTCGCCGCCAGTCCCGTGGCCACCGCGAGGGCCGGGCGGCCGGCCCTCGCGGCGAGCCCCAGCCCCGCGGCCGTCAGCGCGCCCGCCGCCGCGAGAGCCGCGCCGGGTGCGATCCGGCCCGAGGGGATGGGCCGGTGCGGGCGGTCGACGGCGTCCTCGTCGCGGTCGGCCCAGTCGTTGAGCGCCATGCCCGCCTCGTACAGGCAGAGCGAGGCGCCGACGGCGAGCACGGTTCCGCGGTCGGGGCGCCGGCTGCTCGCCGCCGCCCCGGCCAGCGCGTCGCCGGGGACGGTGAAGAGCGCGGACACCCGTAGCAGTTCCGCCCAGGCGCGTACCGTCATCGTTCCCCCCGCAGCGTCCCGGCGAAGGCGAGCAGCGCCCGGTACTGCTCGAAGAGCGCGGCCGGGCCGCCGTCCGGGTCCTTGAAGTAGAAGCCGAGCTGGGGCAGGGGGCCGCTCATGCCCTGCTCGTGGGCGCGGGCCACCAGCCTGGCAAGGTCCAGGACCAGGGGCGCGGCCAGTGCGGAGTCGCAGCCCTGCCAGGTGGTCTGGAGCACCATCCGCGCGCCGAGGAATCCGTCGAACGCGATGTGGTCCCAGGCTGTCTTCCAGTCGCCGAGGGCCGGTACGTCGTCGATGTGGACCTCGCCCTCGGGTGCGGTGCCCAGCGTGTCGGCGAGGACGCGTTCCTTGCCCGCGTTCTTGGCGGCCGCCGCGCCCGGGTCGGCCAGCGCCGCTCCGTCCCCGCCGCCCAGCAGGTTGGTGCCCGACCAGGCCCGTACGGGCAGGGCGCGTTGCACGAACATCGGGGCGAGGACGGAGCGGAGCAGCGTCTGGCCGGTCTTGCCGTCGCGGCCCGCGTGAGGAAGTCCGCAGCCCGCGACGGCGTCCTGGAGGGCGGGGGTGCGCAGCCCGGTGGATGGGGTGAAGTTGATGTAGGGGCAGCCGGCCCTCAGTGCCGCCGCCGCATAGAGCGAGCTGGCGGGCAGCCCGGGTTCGCCGGGTGCCGGGACGGGTTCCGTGGACGCCACGTTGATGACGACCGTCCTGGCCAGGTCGTGCCGGTGCGCGAAGTCGGTGAGGTCGGCGGCGAAAGCGGTGATGAGTTCCTCGTCGCTGCGGGTGTCGCCGGGCAGTGGCCCGCCGGGCCGTATCGCGGCGTCCGTGGCGGCGAGTTCGGAGTGCACCGCCGATGGCAGTCCGTGCGGCAGCACTCCCCCGGCCTCCAGTGCCTCGGCCCGCTTCGGCAGTGGGCAGCCGGCCGTGTCGTGTCCGCCGAAGACGAGTGAGGTGAGTGCGGGCAGCCCGCTGTCGGTGAAGGGTGGGGTCTCGGTGACCATGCCTGCCGCCGGGTGGAGCCCTGCCGCGACCGCCGCGCACCCCGCGGTGGCGGTGGTGGCGACGGAGCCGCGTGCTCCGATGAACCAGACTCCGGTACGTACGGCGGGTGCTGACACGGGCTGCCTCCCTGGCTGGGGGTGCTGGCTGGGCAGAGCTAGTGGCGCTGTGCGTCGGGGGACGGGGCCGGTGGGGACGGCGGGCGGGGAGGGGGTTGCCTTCCTCGCCCGCCGTCGCCGGGGTGGGCGCCCTACGCCGAGGGCAGTTCCTTCAGCTGGATGTTGCGGAAGGACACATGGTCGTCGGCACCGTGGTTCTGGAGGCCGATGTAGCCGTTCGTCAGGCTGCGTACCGGGTCGGTGTTGGTGAAGTCGTTGATCTTCACTCCATTGAGGAAGACCTGGAGACGTTCGCCCTGGACCCTGATCTCGTAGCTGTTCCACTGGCCGGGCGGCCGCAGTACCTGGTCACGGGCCTTGGCGTTCGCCGCCTTGAAGGTGTAGACGGAGCCCGTGGTGCGGTCGGGCGCGTCGGTGGCGTCGATCTGGACCTCGTAACCGTTGTTCACCGCGGACCAGGGGTCGTCGGACTCCGGGAAGCCGACGAAGACACCGGAGTTGTCGTCGCCCTGCATCTTCCAGTCGAGCTTGAGCGAGTACGACCCCAGCTCCTTGGCCCGGTAGGTGAGCAGGCCCATGCCGCCCTCGGAGCGGAGTTCACCGTCGACGATGTCGAACTTTCCTGGGCCCGCCTGCTTCCAGCCTTCGAGCGTCTTGCCGTTGAAGATCGACCGGTAGCCGGTGTCGGGCTTGCAGTCGGCGCTCACCTGACCGGCCGCGTACCGCATGCCGCCGAGGAGCAGCTTGCGGAAGGCCGGTTCGGCGTACGACTCCTTGGTGTGGCCGAGGCCGGTGTAGAAGGAGCGGCCGCCCTGGTAGGTCTGGCACCAGGTGATGGGGTGGTCACCCTTCATGGTGCCGCCGGTGTAGGTGGTCTCGTCGAGGGTGGCGAGGACCTTGGCCTGACCGCGGGGATTCGTGCGGTAGTTGTACCACTCGTCGGTGCGGTTCCATTCGTCGCCGAGGTGCGCGGTGGCCGGGTGGTTGTGGTCCTCGACGCGGACGGTGGCGGGCTGGATGGCGGGGTGCGAGGAGAAGTACGCCCCGACGAGTCCGCCGTAGAACGCCCAGTCGTACTCGGTGTCCGCCGCCGCGTGCACGCCCATGTAGCCGCCGCCGGTGGCCACATAGTTCTCGAAGGCCTTCTGCTGGTCGGTGTTGAGTACGTCACCGGTCGTCGAGAGGAAGACCACGGCGTCGTAGCGGGCCAGGTTGCTGGTGGTGAACTGCCCGGCCGCCTCCGTGGCGTCGACGGTGATGTTGCTGTCCTTGCCGAGTTCCTTCAGCACCGCGATGCCGTCGGGGATCGCGTCGTGGCGGAAGCCGGCCGTCTTCGAGAAGACCAGGACCCGCTTGGCGGTCCTGTCGGGGGCACTGTTGGAGAGCTCGAAGTCGTCGACGTCGTAGAGCGCTCCGGCACCTCCCTTGAAGACCAGGAAGAGTTCGGTGGACGTCTTCGGGACTCCACGCAGCGGTACGTCGATGTCCTGGAAGTTGTCCCAGGCACCGGTCACCGGGACGGGTGCGGAGCCGAGGATCTTGCCGGTCGGCGAGCCGGTCCGGACTTCGAGGAAGCCACCGGCACCGCCGGAGGAGATCCGCGCGGTCAGCTTGGTGGAACCGGTGAGGAGGTACGGCTTGAAGGAGATCCAGTCGTCGTTGTGGATGTCACCGACGGTCTTGCCGCCGTGCGCGGTCGCCTTGTTCTGCGGGGCGACGCCGTGCGAGTCGGTGTAGTGCTCGGCCTGCCGGTGGCGCGGCTGGAGTTCGGCCTGGTCGTGGCCGGACAGGGCGGCCTGGCCGCCTCCCCCGCCGTCCGTGTACGAGGCGTCGATGACGCCGAAGATGTTGGCGTTGGGGTCGTGTCCGCCGTCCATCTCCGTCTTGATGGTGCCGGTGCAGCCGTGGGCCGAGGTGATGGGGTGGCCGTGGCTGTCGTGTCCGAGGATGAAGCGGACCTCGACCTTGGAGCAGTCGATGGTGCCGTCCTCGGGGTCGGTGACGGTCACCTTGAACGGGATCTCGTCGCCGAAGGAGAACATCTGCCCGTCACCGGGGAGTTCCAGCTTCACCGTGGGCGCGGTGTTGCCGACCGTCACATGGACGTTGGCCGAGCCGGTGCGGCCGGTGGGGTCCTTGGCGGTGACGGTGGCGGTGTAGGTGCCGTTCTTCTTGTACCTGTACGTGGGGTTGGCGGCGGTCGATGTGCCGCCGTCACCGAAGTCCCAGCTGTAGCTGAGCGCGTCTCCGTCGGCGTCGGTGGTTCCGGCCGAGGAGAAGGCGACCTTGAGGGGGGCGGTTCCGGAGGTCTTGTCGGCGCTCGCCTCGGCGATAGGTGAGCGGCCGCCGGTGGCATTCTCGATGCGGTAGAGCGCGGAGTTCTGGTCGCCGCCGAAGTAGCCGGTGCCGTAGTCCAGGACGTACAGCGCGCCGTCGGGCCCGAACGTCATGTCCATCACCTGGGTCCCCGACCACGGGAAGGCGTTGATGGACTTGACCGTGCCGTCGGTGTCCTGGTCGATGCGCTTGATCCAGCGCCGGCCGAACTCACCGGCGAAGAAGTTGCCGTCGTAGGCCTCGGGGAACTTCACGGGCGAGTCAAGTGCGGCGTCGTAGTGGTAGACGGGTCCGCCCATCGGGGACTCGGAGCCGTTGCCGAACTCGGGCACGGACGCGCCGTCGTACGGGATCCAGGCGGGCTGGGCCGGCGGCAGGTCGACCAGCCCGGTGTTGTACCGGGAGGTGTTCTTGGGCGCGGCGCAGTCGAAGGTCTCACCGGAGGTCTTCGTCGCGAAGTCGTAGTCGACGAACGGGTCGTTCTTGCCCGTGCAGAACGGCCAGCCGAAGTTGCCGGGCTTGGTGACGCGGGCGAATTCGACCTGTCCGCCCGGTCCGCGCTTGGGGTCGGCCGCACCGGCGTCGGGTCCGTAGTCGCCGACGTACACGATGCCGGTGGGCTTGTCGACGGTGAAGCGGAAGGGGTTGCGGAAGCCCATCGCGTAGATCTCGGGGCGGGTCTTGTCCGTGCCCGGGGCGAAGAGATTGCCTTCGGGGACGGTGTACGTGCCGTCGTCGGCCACCTTGATGCGGAGGATCTTGCCGCGCAGGTCGTTGGTGTTCCCGGAGGTGCGACGGGCGTCGAACACGGGGTTGCGGTCGGGCCGGTCGTCGATCGGGGTGTAGCCGTCGGAGGCGAACGGGTTGGAGTCGTCGCCGGTCGACAGGTACAGGTTGCCCTGCGCGTCGAAGTCGATGTCGCCGCCGACGTGGCAGCAGATGCCGCGCGAGGCCGGGATGTCGAGGACCTTCTTCTCGCTGGCGGTGTCGAGCGTGCCGTCCTCCTTGAGGACGAAGCGCGAGAGCCGGTTCACTCCGTCGAACTTGGCGAAGTCGGCGGCGGTGCCGTTCTCGGGGGCGTCGCCGGACGGGGTGTCCAGCGGGGGCGCGTAGTAGAGATAGATCGCCCGGTTCCTGCTGAAGTCCGGGTCGACGCCGACGCCTTGGAGGCCCTCCTCGTCGTGGGAGTAGACGGGCAGGACACCGGCGAGCGTGGTGTCGCCGCCGTTGTCGGTGAGCCAGAGCTCGCCGCCGCGCGCCGTGTGCAGGACGCTGCGGTCCGGGAGCACCGCCAGCGTCATGGGCTCGCCGGTCTCGGCCACGCCCTTGGCGAGGGTGACCTGCTGGAACTCGTCGGCCGCCGCATCGGTGGCGGCCGGCGAGGACGGCCCCGTCGCCGCTGCTCCGGGCGTGGCGCCCAGGGCCAGGGTGGCCGCGGCGAGCAGGCCACCGGTGAACAGCGCGAGGGATTTGCGGACGTGGAGCCGTGTTCTGCTCCTGTTTCCGGTTGTGGTTCTGTGCACGAGTGTCCTCCGGAGAGTGCCGGTTGTACGGGCGGGGTGCTGCCGTGCCGTGCTGCGCGGGGACTGCCGCGCGGGTCGTCCGGGGTGTGTGGGACACCGGAGACCCGAGTCATGCCATGTACACGTTGTGGACCGTAGACCTGTTCGTCCGGGACGGAAAGCCCTTGCGCAGCAGTCCGGTTGAACTTTTTCCTGCGTCAGGACAAAGCGGGACGAGGGCAGGGGTGGGCGCGGGACGGCCGCGAAGCGCTCTCCCGGCCCGCCCCTGCCCGGACCGGAGGCCCGGGGACCCGCCACCGCGGGAGACCTTCAGTCGCCACCCCCGAACGCCGCGTCGAACGACGCCGCCGGCGGATCGAAGTCGTACCGCTTCAGCGTGGCCAGCGCCTCCGGCGCACCCGCCAGCCGGTCCATCCCGGCGTCCTCCCACTCCACGGAGACCGGCCCCTCGTAGCCGATGGACCGGAGCATCCGGAAGACGTCCTCCCAGGGCACGTCGCCGTGTCCGGCCGAGACGAAGTCCCAGCCGCGCCGCGGATCGCCCCAGGGCAGATGCGAGCCGAGCCGGCCGTTGCGGCCGTCGAGGCGCTTGCGTGCCTCCTTGCAGTCCACGTGGTAGATCCGGTCCCGGAAGTCGTACAGGAAGCCGACCGGATCCAGGTCCTGCCAGACGAAGTGGCTCGGGTCGAAGTTCAGCCCGAACGCAGCCCGGTGGCCGACTGCCTCCAGTGCGCGGTGCGTGGTCCAGTAGTCGTACGCGATCTCGCTGGGGTGCACCTCATGGGCGAACCGCACGCCCTCCGCGTCGAAGACGTCCAGGATCGGGTTCCAGCGCTCGGCGAAGTCCTCGTAGCCCCGCTCGATCATGTGCGGCGGAACCGGCGGGAACATCGCGACCAGGTGCCAGATCGACGAGCCGGTGAAGCCGATGACGGTACGCACCCCGAAGGCGGCGGCCGCACGCGCGGTGTCCTTGAGCTCCTCGGCGGCCCGGCGGCGGACTCCTTCGGGCTCACCGTCGCCCCAGATGCGCGCGGGCAGGATGCCCCGGTGCCGCTCGTCGATCGGGTCGTCGCAGACGGCCTGTCCGACGAGGTGGTTGGAGATCGCCCAGCACTTCAGCCCGTACTTGTCGAGCAGCTGCCGCCGGCCTTCCAGATAGCCGGGGTCGGCGAGCGCCTTGTCGACCTCGAAGTGATCGCCCCAGCAGGCGAGTTCGAGCCCGTCGTAACCGAAGTCCCGGGCATGCCGGCAGACCTCCTCCAGCGGCAGGTCGGCCCACTGGCCGGTGAAGAGTGTGAAGGGACGGGGCATGGACGGGACCTCCTAGAGAACCACGGGAGTGTGTACGGAGTTCTTCTCGGCGCTCTCCTCGACCGCTGCGAGCACCCGCTGCACCTGTAGTCCGTCGGCGAACGACGGTGCGGGGGCGGTCCCTTCGGCGATCGCGCGTACCAGGTCGCGGGCCTGGTGGACGAAGGTGTGCTCGTAGCCGAGGGCGTGGCCCGGCGGCCACCACGCCTCCAGGTAGGGGTGTTGGGGTTCGGTGACGAGGATGCGCCGGAACCCTGCCGTGGCGGCGGGTTCGGTGTGGTCGTGGAAGGACAGTTCGTTGAGCCGTTCCAGGTCGAAGGCGAGCGAGCCGCGCTCCCCGTTGATCTCCAGCCGCAGTGCGTTCTTCCGCCCGGCCGCCATCCGGGTCGCCTCGAACGAGGCCAGCGCCCCGGAGGCCAGCCGGCCGGTGAACAGGGCCGCGTCGTCGACCGTCACCGCTCCTCGCGCACCCGTGCCCGCCGCTCCGGAGAGCCCGGCCGACGGGCCAGCGAGCCGGGGCCGTTCGCGTACGAACGTCTCGCTGACCGCCGACACCCCGACCAGCGGCTCCCCCGCCAGATACTGGGCCAGGTCGACGATGTGCGCGCCCAGGTCGCCGAGCGCGCCCGAGCCGGCGCGTTCCCGTTCCAGCCGCCAGGTGAGCGGTGATTCGGGGTCGACGAGCCAGTCCTGGAGGTAGGCGGCGCGGACATGTCGCAGGGTGCCGAGCCGTCCCTCGGCGATCAGGTGCCGGGCGTACGCGATCGCGGGCACCCGGCGGTAGTTGAAGCCCACCATCGCGACCTGGCCGCGGGCCGCCGCGCGCTCCGCGGCCTCGGTCATCGCCTCGGCCTCGGCGACCGTGTTGGCGAGCGGCTTCTCGCACAGCACGTGCTTGCCCGCCTCCAGGGCGGCGATGGCGATCTCGGCATGGCTGTCGCCCGGGGTACAGATGTCGACGAGTTGCACATCGTCCCGGGCGATGAGGGCACGCCAGTCGGTCTCGGCCGCCGCCCAGCCGTGGCGGGCGGCCGCCGCGTCGACCGCCGCCCGGTCGCGTCCGCAGATCGCGGCGAGAGCCGGTTTCATCGGCAGGTCGAAGACGTGTCCCGCGGTGCGCCAGCCCTGTGAGTGGGCGGCGCCCATGAACGCGTATCCGACCATGCCGACTCCGAGCACCGGCACACTCGCCGTCGGCCGGTGCGTCGGCGGCGCTGCGGCCTCCTGATCCGTCTCTTCCCTACGGGCCATCGGGGCTTCCTCCTCGTCGGTCGTTCGATGGGTGCGGCAGGAGGGTCAGCACCCTCCTGCGGGGTGGATCAGCTGAAGCCCGTCGGCAGGTACTGGTCGACGTTCTCCTTGGTGACCACGGCCGAGTAGAGGGTGAGGCTGGTCGGGATCTCCAGTTCGGCCAGGCCGCCGACGCCCTTGCCCTGGGCCAGCGCGCGGGCCAGGTCGATGGCGGACGCGGCCATCGTCGGCGGGTAGAGCACGGTGGCCTTCAGGACGCTGTTGTCGGCCTTGATGGCGTCCATCGCGGACTTGGCCCCGGCGCCGCCGACCATCAGGAACTCGTCACGGCCCGCCTGCTGGATGGCGCGCAGCGCGCCCACGCCCTGGTCGTCGTCGTGGTTCCACACGGCGTCGATCCTCTTCTGCGCCTGGAGGAGCTGGGCCATCTTCGCCTGGCCCGACTCGACGGTGAAGTCGGCGGCCTGACGGCCCACCAGCTCGATGTTGGAGTAGTTCTTCAGCGCGTCGGAGAAGCCCTGGCTGCGCTGCTTGGTGAGCTCCAGATTGTCGATGCCCGCCAGCTCGACGACCTTGGCGCCCGCCTTGCCCTTGAGCTGCTCGCCGATGTACGTACCGGCGTTGAGGCCCATGCCGTAGTTGTCGCCGCCGACCCAGCAGCGGTAGGCCTGCGGGGAGGCGAAGATCCGGTCCAGGTTGATGACGGGGATACCCGCCCGCATGGCTTCCAGGCCGACCTGGGTGAGCGCCTTGCCGTCGGCCGGGAGGATGACGAGGACGTCGACCTTCTTGTTGATGAGGGTCTTGACCTGGCCGATCTGGGCGGCGGTGTCATTGGAGCCCTCGGTGGTCTCCAGTGTCACCTCGGAGTACTTGGCCGCCCGTGACTTGGCGTTCTCGTTGATGGCGTTGAGCCAGCCGTGGTCGGCCTGCGGGCCCGCGAAGCCGATGGTGACCGGCTTGCCGGGCTTGTCGTCGGCGGCGGGACCGGTGTTCTTGGCGGTGTCCTCGGTCTTGGGGTCGTTGCTGGTGCAGGCGGTGAGCAGGGCGCCCGCGGAGACGGCGGCGGTGCCGAGGAGCAGTCGTCTGCGGCTGGTTTCTGGCATGGCTGTCAAACCCTTCATCCGGTGCGTGACATGTCACATGGGGCGAACGGGGTGGTGGGCGGGACGGGCGGGGTGGAGCGTCAGGTCTCGCCGTGCGCCGAGGTGCGGCGCTGGACCAGGACGGCGGCGACGATGATCGCGCCCTTGGCGATCTGCTGGACGTCGCTCTGGAGATTGTTGAGCGCGAAGATGTTGGTGATGGTGGTGAAGACCAGGACACCGAGTACGGAGCCGACGATGGTGCCGCGCCCACCGCTGAGCAGGGTGCCGCCGATGATCGCGGCCGCGATGGCGTCGAGTTCGTACAGATTGCCGTTGGTGTTCTGCCCCGAGCCGGACAGGATGATCAGCATGAAGGCGGCGATGCCGCAGCACAGCCCGGAGAGCAGATAGAGAAGGAGCCGCTGGCGCCGTACGTCGATGCCGGCCAGCCTGGCGGCTTCCGCGTTGCCGCCGACCGCGACCGTGCGCCGTCCGAACGTCGTACGGTTCAGCACCAGCCAGCCGATGACGGTGACCCCCGCGAACACCATGACCAGCGGCGGGATGCCGAGGACGTAGGAGTCGGGCAGGCCCAGGTCGAGGACCGACTTGACGGTGACGATCTGGGTCTTGCCGTCGGTGATCTGGAGGGCCAGCCCACGGGCCGAGGCGAGCATCGCCAGCGTCGCGATGAACGGCACCATCCGCCCGTACGCGATCAGCAGCCCGTTCACCAGCCCGGCGCCGAGTCCGACGACCACCGCGGTGAACAGGATCCCGGCGAAGCCGTACTCCTGGGTGGCGACCGTGGTCGCCCAGACGGAGGCGAGCGCGACCATCGCACCGACCGACAGATCGATGCCGCCGCTGGTGATGACGAAGGTCATCCCGACGGTGACGACACCGATGACGGACGACTGGGTCAGGATCAGCTGAAGGTTCCCGGTGTCCAGGAACGCCTCGGGCTCGGTGAATCCGCCGACGGCGATCAGTACCGCGAGGACGCCGAGGAGCGAGAGGTTACGGACGTCCACGCGCAGGCCGGAGGTGCGCGCGGGTCCGTCCTTCTTCCGGGGGCCGGAGAGCGGGGCCACGGCCCCCTTGTCCGGCCCGCCCTGCTGCGCCGAGGAGACGGGCTGCGTCATGACGTCGGGCTCCCTTCCATCACAAGGTCGAGTACGCGGTGCTCGTCGAGCTCCCGGGCGTCCGCCGTGTGCACGACGCGGCCCTCGCGGAGCACCAGCACCCGGTCGGCGAGGCCCAGCACTTCGGGCACCTCGCTGGAGACGAGCAGGACGGCGAGGCCTTCGTCGGCCAGCCGGCGGATCACGGCGTACAGCTCGGCGCGGGCGCCGACGTCGACACCGCGGGTCGGTTCGTCGAGCAGCAGCACCCGGCAGCCACGCAGCAGCCAGCGGGCCAGGACCGCCTTCTGCTGATTGCCGCCGGAGAGCGTGCGGACGGGGGTGTCCGGGTTGTCGGGGCGCAGCGAGAGTTCGCGGGTGGCCTCGCGGGCCGCCCGGCGTTCGGCCCCGCGGTCGAGCCAACCCGCCCTGGAGAAACGGGACATCGAGGAGACGGAGACATTGCGGGTGACCGATTCGAGCATCAGCAGGGCCTGCGCCTTGCGTTCCTCGGGGGCGAGGCCGATTCCGGCGGCGACGGCCGCGCGGACGCTGCCGGGCCTCAGCGGCCGGCCGGCCACGGCCACCCGTCCGGCGCTCGGCCTGCGGGCGCCGTAGACGGTCTCCAGGATCTCGGAGCGCCCCGAACCGACGAGTCCGGCCAGGCCCACGATCTCGCCGGGCCTCAACTCCAGGTCCACGGGGGCGAATTCACCCTTCCTGGTCAGCCCCTCGACCTTCAGGACGGGCTCCGCCGCGGTCGTTCCAGCACGGTCCGTGGTACGTGGCGGGAAGACGTACTCGACATCGCGACCGGTCATCATGGCAACGATGTCGCGTGTCGGCGTGGACTCGGCGGGCAGTCCTACGGCCACGGCGCGGCCGTCCTTGAGCACGGTCACCCGGTCACCGATCCGGCGGATCTCCTCCAGACGGTGCGAGATGTAGACGACGGCGACGCCGTCCGCGGTGAGGGAGGCGACGATACGGAAGAGGTTGTCGACCTCGTCCGGGTCGAGTGCGGCGGACGGCTCGTCCATGACGATGAGCCGTACGTCGTGCGAGAGCGCCCGCGCCATGGAGACGATCTGCTGCTGGGCGGCGGACAGGTCGCCGACCGGGCGGGCCGGGTCGATCTCCGGGTGGCCGAGTCGCTTCAGCAGTGCGGCGGCGGCCGTGCGGCCCTCCCGGGTGCGGACGACGAAGCGGGCGGTGGTGGGTTCATGGCCGAGGAAGACGTTCTCGGCGACCGACAGCCCCTCGACCAGGTCGAGTTCCTGATAGATGGTGGCGATGCCCAGCCGCATGGCGGCGATGGGCGACTTCAGCGCGACCGGTTCGCCGCGCCAGGTGATCTCGCCGCCGTCGGGCTGGTGGGCCCCGGCGAGCACCTTGATGAGGGTGGACTTGCCGGCGCCGTTCTGTCCGAGGAGACAGTGGACTTCGCCGGCCTGGACCTCCAGGTCCACGCCGTCGAGGGCGCGCACTCCGGGGAACGACTTGGTGATGCCGGACATGGTGAGCAGGGGTGGTTCTGGTGCCATGACGATCCCCTCGGCGAATGGGGTCTCCCCTGCTCGAACGCAGCCGAGAGCTTGGGGAAGGCCGGTGAGCGGGCAGGGCTGTACCAGGTGCGGTGGTGCGGGTGTTGCGGGCTCCCGGTGTTTCCGGGGTGCGCCCGTGTGCTGCCGGCCCGGGGTCAGGCCGGTGAGAAGAGGTGGTCGCTGATGAGCCGGGCGGCGCCGATCACTCCGGCGGCCGGTCCCAACTCGCCCAGCACAATGGGGAGATTGCCGGTGGCCAGCGGCAGCGACTGCCGGTAGACCTGGGTCCGGACGCTGGCGAGGAGCGTGTGGCCGAGGCCGGTCACACCGCCGCCGATCACCACCAGTCCGGGGTTGAAGAAGCTGACGAGTCCCGCGATGACCTGGCCGACCCGGTTGCCGCCTTCACGGATCAGGTCGAGCGAGGTGGCATCACCGGCGGCCGCGGCGGCCGCCACATCGGCGGCGGTGAGTTTCCCGGCGGCTTCGAGCCGGCCGGCGAGCTCCGCCGACCGCCCGGTGCGTGCCGCGTCCTCGGCGTCGCGGGCGAGCGCGGCACCACTGAAATGGGCCTCCAGGCAGCCCCGGTTGCCGCAGGCGCAGGCCCGCCCCTCGGGTTCCACCTGGATATGGCCGATGTCTCCGGCGCTGCCCGTCGTACCGCGGTGGACGTCGCCTCCGACGACGATGCCGCAGCCGATTCCGGTGCCGATCTTGACGCAGAGGAAGTCGCCCACGGAGCGCGCCACGCCCGCGTGCTGCTCCCCCATCGCCATCAGGTTCACATCGTTGTCGACCATGACGGGGCAGCCCAGTTCCTGGCTGAGCGCCTCGCGGACCGGGAAGCCGTCCCAGCCGGGCATGATCGGCGGCGCGACCGGTACGCCTTCGGGGAAGCGGACCGGTCCGGGTACGCCGATGCCCGCTCCGTCGAAACCCTCGGCGAGCCCCGAGGCCCGGAGCTTGGCCGCCATGGACAGCACCTGCTCGAAGATCGCGACGGGACCCTCGCGTACGTCCATCGGGTGGTTGAGGTGGCCCAGGACCTCCAACTCGGCGTTGGTGACGGCCACATCGACGGATGTGGCACCGATGTCGACGCCGAGGAAGCGCAGTTGCGGTGCGAGCCGGATGTTGTGCGAGCGGCGCCCGCCGCGGGATGCGGCGAGGCCGTCGGCCACGACGAGCCCGGTCTCCAGCAGTCTGTCGACCTCGACGGCGAGCTTGGAGCGGGAGAGATCGACCTGATCCCCCAGCTGTGCCCGTGAGTTGGGCCCGCCGTCGCGCAACAGCCGCAGCAGTCGCGCCTGATGCGCATTCGCGGGTCGTGCCGTCATACGTCTCACGCGCCCCTCCCCGCCACATCGGCCTGTACGTCGGGCTTTCGAGGGGAACGTAGCAGCGGTTGCCGGGAGTGGGAAGAAGTTGCGCAGGAATCCACTACAACTTTCTCCACACCGAGGACAAAGCCGGTCGGTCGCCGTCGCGGTCCGGGGCGCCGGTCCGTGCCGGCGACACGGACCGGGCGGCGGGAGCCGGCTGTCTCAGCGCAGGATTCCGGCCTGCCGGGCGGCCCACAGCCAGGACGGGAACTCCGACAGGACCCTGTCGTACAGCTCCTGGTCGGAGATCCTCTCGATGTCGTCCACCGCGAAGAAGCCGACGTTGTCGACCCGGCGGCCCGGCATGGTGTCGAATCGTTCCAGCACGCCGTACTGAGAACTGCCGAGTCCGACGAACTGCCAGAACACCGGCTCCTCGGCGGCCGCCCGCAACTCCTGCTCGATCTCCCTGTTGCGGTGCACACCACCGTCCGAGAAGAACAGGACCAGCGTCGGGTCGGGCACCGGGTGAGCACGCACGAAGGCCCGCACCTCGGCGATGACCTTCTGTTCCTCGTTCTGGATGCCGACCGTACGCATGTCGATCTGGCCGGGGAGCAGTCCCTTGGGCGGCTTCCTGCGACCGAAGCCAAAGCTCTGGCCCACGCGTACGTGCAGCCCGAGCCACTCGGGGAGATCGCCCACGGCGAGGTCGGGCAGCCGGGCCGGGTTGGTGGCGAATGTCCACGCCTGCATCTCGCCGTCGTCGTCGAGCTGCGCCGCGACGGCCACCATCCGCTCGGCGACACCCACCACTGTGCCCCGCCGGTAGAGGCCGCCCATCGAACCCGACGCGTCGAGTACGAGGACGACGCGTGCGCGCAACTCCGGTACGCCGTGCTTGCTCAGGCTGACCAGGACCTGTTGCTTGCGCAGCGACAGGCGCTTGCGCATGTCCACGGGCAGCTTCTCCTCGCCCTTGGTGAGCCGGGGACGGGGCCCGCCTCCGGCCGGCTCCGGCGAAGGCGGCGCGGGCGGGAGGGACGGTGCGGGTGAGGGAGGGTATGACGATGCCGGTGCGGTAGGGAACGACGGAGCCGACGCGGGCGGGTACGACGGTGCGGGGGCCGGAGTCGTCACGGGCGGCGGGCCGGCCCCGGGCGCGGGCGGTTCCTCGTCGACGCTGATCCCGAAGTCGGTCGCCAGTCCCGCCAGCCCGCTCGCATAGCCCTGGCCGACCGCGCGGAACTTCCAGCCACCGTCCCGCCGGTAGAGCTCACCGCCGACCAGGGCGGTCTCCGTCCCGGCCGCGATGTCGAAGCGTGCCAGCTCGGCACCGGACGCCGCGTCGAGCAGCCGCAGACACAGCCCCGGCACCTGACCGAACGTGCCGCCGTCGGCGGACGCGCAGAGTGCGACGCGTTCGATGTCCGGCCCCAGCGCACCCAGATGGACGTCCAGCGAGTCGCTGCCGGGCCGTTTGCCGAGGTGGTTCACGGCGCCCGAGGCGTGCCGCGGCTGGTTGTAGAAGACGAAGTCGTCATCGGAGCGCACCCGTCCGCCGCCGTTCAGCAGCAGAGCGGAAGCATCCACGTCCGGCACTCCGGACCCTGCCGCCCAGTCGAGTACGGCCCTGACCGCGGAGGCCGCGACCGGCACGTTGGCGCCTTTGCTCAGTATCGTCACGGCAGCAAGTCTGCCTGCTGTCCGGCGCACCCGCGGGGATGGCCCCGCGGTACCGCCCCAGGACTCCGCCGGACCCTAGCTCTCGTCGCGCTGGTGGTACGTCTCGCGGGTGTGTTCCGTGTGTGCCCGCATGATCTCCGTGGCCCGCTGTTCGTCGCGCGAGGAGATCGCCGCGATGAGTGAGCGGTGCTCGATCCAGGACTGGGTGCCGCGCTGCCGGGCCACCGGGGTGTAGTACCAGCGGACCCTGCGGTCCACCTGGCCCGCGAGCTCGGCGAGGACGACATTGCCCGCCAGCTCCATGACCTTGGCGTGGAAGGCCGCGTTGGTGGCGACCGCCAGGTCCACGTCGTCGTCGGCGACGGCCTGCTCGCCCTTGGCGCAGAGCTCCTCCAGGGCGGCGATGCCGGTGGCGGGGGAATTGGCCGCGGCAAGACGCGCGGCCTCCGCCTCCAGAAGGGTGCGGACCGAGAGCAACTGGTCCGCCTCCTCCTCCGTGGGCTCGTGCACGAACGCGCCCTGGGCGGGCCGGAGGTCGACCCAGCCCTCGGTGTTCAGCCGCTGCAGCGCCTCGCGCACCGGCTGACGGGACACCCCGAGATGGCCTGCCAGCTCGCTCTCGACCAGGTGCTGGCCGGGACGGAGCGCACGCGTCGTGATGAGTTCGAGCAGCGCCTCATAGACGCGTTCGCGCAGCGGACCGGGCCGTTCCAGCTTCGGCACAGCCCCTTGCGGCAGTCCTGTGGACAACATCGCGGTCCCCCTCCAGCCGACGAGCACCCATTGCTTATCGTCTACAGTCTACCGAGCACAACGTCCCTCAGGGACAGCGGATCACCTGACCCGCGTACGAGAGATTCCCGCCGAAACCAAAGAGCAGAACCGGCGCACCGCTGTGCACCTCGCCGCGTTCCACCAGCTTGGACAAGGCCATCGGGATCGAGGCCGCGGACGTATTGCCGGAATCCACGACATCCCTGGCGATGACCGCGTTGACCGCGCCGATCTTCCTGGCGACCGGCTCGATGATCCTCAGATTGGCCTGGTGGAGCACCACCGCCCCAAGATCCTCGGGCGCAACACCGGCCTTCTCGCACACCTTGCGGGCGATGGGCGGCAGCTGTGTGGTGGCCCAGCGGTAGACGGACTGCCCTTCCTGCGCGAAGCGCGGCGGCGTCCCCTCGATCCGCACCGCCTTCCCCATCTCCGGCACCGAACCCCACAGAACGGGACCGATCCCGGGCCGGCCGCTCTCGTCCGGGTCCGCGACGACGACCGCCGCGCCGGCTCCGTCGCCGAGCAGGACGCAGGTGCTGCGGTCGGTCCAATCGGCGATGTCCGCCATCTTGTCGGCACCGATGACCAGGACGCGCTCGGCGGCCCCGGCCCGGATGGCGTGGTCGGCGGTGGCGAGGGTGTGGGTGAAGCCGGAGCAGACCACGTTGATGTCCATCACCGCGGGCGAGCCCATCCCGAGCCGGGCGGCGACGCGCGCCGACATGCTCGGCGAGCGGTCGATCGCGGTCGAGGTGGCGACCAGGACCATGTCGACCTCGGCCGGTCGCAGCCCCGCCGCGGCCAGCGCCTTGGCCCCCGCGTGCGCGGCCATCTCGTCCACCGGCTCGTCCGGGCCCCCGATGTGACGGGTCCTGATGCCGACGCGACTGGTGATCCACTCGTCGCTGGTATCGACCATGGCCGCCAGATCGTCGTTGGTGAGCACCTTGGCGGGCTGATAGTGGCCGAGCGCCACGACACGTGAGCCGGTCATGTACGGGGTCCCCTCGCTACGTATGGCAGGAACCATCCAGTCTTGGTCGCTACTGCCGGGTACAGGGGCACGTGTTCCCACAGGAATATCACCCGGAGGTTGGAGGCTTGGCAACAGCCTTGACGCCCCGGAAAGCACATTGCGGACAATATTCTGTCGACGTGACATGTTCTCCCGCTCGTCGCCCGGTGCGCTCCATGCCGGACAAGCTCCATGCCGGACAATGAGAAACCCCGGAGACCAGCTCTCCTCTTCCACCACGTACAGAATCGGGTTCAACCGCCATGGGACGGGTCACCGAGCGTCGCCGCACCATCCGCATCCGGGACGGAGCCGTCTCCACCCGCCCCGACACGCTCGTCGCCGAGGAGCCCCTGGAGATCCGGCTGAACGGCAGGCCGCTCGCCATCACGATGCGCACACCGGGTGACGACTTCGCGCTGGCGGCGGGATTCCTGGTGAGCGAGGGCGTCATCGGGGAGGGTTCCGAGGTGCAGTCGATCGTCTACTGCACCGGAGCGACGGCGGACGGCGTCAACACGTACAACGTGGTCGACGTGAAGCTCGCCCCCGGTGTCGCGGTCCCCGACATCACGCTCGAACGCAATGTGTACACCACCTCGTCCTGCGGGCTGTGCGGCAAGGCGAGTCTGGACGCGGTGCGCACCACGACCCGGCACCCGGTCGCCGACGCTCCCCCCGTCCGGGTCGAGCCCGCGCTGCTCTCCGCCCTCCCCGACCGGCTGCGCGCCGCGCAGCGGGTCTTCGACCGGACCGGGGGGCTGCACGCGGCGGCGCTGTTCTCCGAGACGGGCGAACTGCTCGACATCAGGGAGGACGTCGGCCGGCACAACGCGGTCGACAAGCTGGTCGGCCGGGCCCTGACCGACCATCGGCTGCCGCTGTCCCGGGCGATTCTGCTGGTGTCGGGGCGGGCCTCGTTCGAGCTGGCCCAGAAGGCGGTGATGGCCGGGATCCCGATGCTCGCGGCGGTCTCGGCTCCGTCGTCCCTCGCCGTCGATCTGGCGGCCGGGACCGGACTGACCCTGGTCGGCTTTCTGCGGGGTCCGTCGATGAACGTGTACGCGGGCGAGCACCGCATCGCCCTGGACGCCACGGCCGGCCGGGACTGAGAGCCTGTCGGGCGACCGGCCCGCCCGGCGGAGTGTCCCCGGGCGGGTCGCGCCGTCAGCTCGCGACCGCGGGCTCACGCGGCACCGCGCCGTTCGCCACGTCCTCTTCCCGCGGATCGCGCGAGCGGCGCTTGGCGAGCACCGCGCACACCATCAGCTGCATCTGGTGGAAGAGCATCAGCGGCAGTACGGCGAGGGACGCCTGCGCCCCGAACAGCACGCTCGCCATCGGCAGCCCCGAGGCCAGACTCTTCTTCGAACCGGCGAACTGGATGGCGATCCGGTCGTCCCGGTCGAAGCCGAGCCGCTTCGCCCCGTACCAGGTCAGCGCCAGCATCAGCGCGAGCAGCAGCACTTCGGCGCCGAGCAGCGCCCCGAGCCGGGCCGGGGTGACCTGGTGCCAGATGCCCGCGACCATGCCCTCACTGAAGGCCGTGTAGACGACGAGCAGGATCGAGCCGCGGTCGACATAGCCGAGGACCTTCTTGTGGCGGGTGATGAAGCCACCGATCCAGCGGCGCAGCAGTTGCCCGGCGACGAACGGCAGCAGCAGCTGGGCCCCGATCCTCAGCAGCGCGTCCGCCGAGAATCCGCCGCCGCTGTTGCCGAGCAGGGCGGCCGCGAGCAGCGGGGTGAGGAAGATCCCGGCGATCGAGGAGAAGGAGCCCGCGCAGATCGCCGCGGGCACGTTGCCGCGGGCGATCGAGGTGAAGGCGATCGAGGACTGGATGGTCGACGGGACGAGGCAGAGGAAGAGGAAACCGCTGTAGAGCTGCGGTGTAAGGACGTACGGAACCAGCCCTCTGCCCGCCAGCCCGAGCAGCGGGAACGCAACGAAGGTGCAGATCAGCACGGTGAGATGGAGCCGCCAGTGCTTGAGCCCGTCCAGTGCCTCGGCGGTGGAGAGCCGGGCGCCGTACAGGAAGAAGAGGAGGGCGACCGCTCCGGTCGAGGCACCGCCCGCCACCTCTGCGGCGGTCCCCGACGCGGGCAGTATCGCGGCGAGCACGACGGTGCCGATCAGCGCCAGGATGTACGGGTCGAGCGGCAGCCAGGACGGCAGCTTCAGGGTGCGGCGGCTCATGTGCTCCACATGTTCTCTTGGGTCTGGTCGTGCCCACTCCATGCTGCTCCCGATCGGGGCGATCGGGAATCCCGCACACCCTTCTCACTGTCATCACGGTTTGCGATAGCCTGGTCCACATGTACGACCCGGCTCAGCTCCGTACCTTTCTCGCCGTCGCCCAGACGCTGAGTTTCACCCAGGCCGCCCGCCGGCTGGGGGTGCGGCAGTCCACGGTGAGCCAGCATGTGCGGCGTCTGGAGGATGCTGCGGGGCGGCAGCTGTTCACCCGGGACACGCACCGGGTCGATCTCACCGTGGACGGCGAGGCGATGCTCGGCTTCGCCCGGACGATACTCGCGGCCCATGAGCGGGCGGCGGCCTTCTTCACCGGCACCCGGCTGCGCGGGCGGCTGCGGTTCGGGGCCTCCGAGGACTTCGTGCTGACCCGGCTGCCGGAGATCCTGGAGTCGTTCCGCCGCGACCACCCGGAGGTCGAGCTGGAACTGACGGTGGAGCTCTCCGGGACGCTGCATCAGCGCCTCGCGGCCGGCCGGCTCGATCTGGTGCTCGCCAAGCGGCGCGCCGGTGACACCCACGGCGAGCTGGTCTGGCAGGACGCGCTGACCTGGATCGGCGCACCGCAGCTGCGGATCGACCCGGACCGTCCGGTTCCGCTGATCCTCTTTCCGCCGCCGGGCATCACCCGGGCCCGCGCCCTGGAGGTCCTGGAGGAGCACGGCCGGTCCTGGCGGGTCGCCTGCACCAGCACCAGCCTGAGCGCGCTGATCGCGGCGGCCCATGCGGGGCTGGGCGTGATGGCCCACAGCCGGGGGCTGATCCCGCCGGGCCTGGCGCCGGTGCCGGCCAGGGCGGGTCTGCCGGAGCTGGGCGGGGTGGACTTCGTGCTGTCGCACGGCCGGCGTCGCGACGGGGCGCACGAGGCCGCGGATGCCCTGGCGGCGGCGATCCTGGCGGGCGGTGACCGGCTGATCCGCGGCGTCGGCACGATGGGCTCGATCAACGGCCGGGACGGCGCATGACCGCCTGCGCGCAAGGGAAGCATGGCCAGTGGCGGTCACGGACTCGCCCCGTCCGATCCGGGCAATTGCGGGTGGATCCCCGCGTATGAGCCCGGAACGGGAGTGGTAGCGGCGTACAGATTCGGTGGAGATTCCGGAGGCTGCCGCTTACCGTACGGTCCAGGCCACGCCCGAGCCTTGCCCATCTGGCCGGATTTCGGCGGCTGACCTGTGCATATGCCACGTTGTCCGCCGGTACGGGCCCCTCCCGCCGCGCCGCCCGGTGGGGTAGCGTCACGGCGCTGTGCGGAGCGCCACAAGGAGCAGGTCATTGCGCGAGTTCACTGTCCCACCCATGGCGGCCGCGCCCCTCGTGGGCGGCCTGGCCGATGTGGTGTTCGACCATGCAGAAGAGGACCCGCACCGGGTCGCGCTCGGTCGGAAGGACGCGAGCGGGCAATGGCGGGATGTCACTGCTGCGGCCTTCCGCGACGAGGTGCTGGCGCTGGCCAAGGGACTGATCGCGCACGGCGTCAGATTCGGCGACCGGGTGGCCCTGATGTCGCGTACGCGCTACGAGTGGACGCTCTTCGGCCTCGCGCTGTGGACGGTCGGCGCCCAGTCCGTACCCGTCTATCCGACGTCCTCGGCCGAGCAGGTGCTGTGGATGCTGCACGACGCCGAGGTGTCCGCCGTCATGGTCGAGCACGAGGACCACGCGATGACGATCGCCTCGGTGATCGACCGGCTGCCCGGACTCAAGCGGCTCTGGCAGCTGGACGCCGGCGCGGTGGCCGAGCTGGTCGACGCGGGGGCGGACGTCGAGGACGAGGTGGTGCACCGCCACCGCCGCGCGGTGACGCCCGAGTCCGCCGCCACCGTCATCTACACCTCGGGGACGACGGGACGCCCCAAGGGCTGTGTGCTCACGCACGCCAATTTCATGTTCGAGACGGACACCATGGTCGCCCGCTGGAGGTCGGTCTTCCACTCCAAGCCGGGTGACGAGGCGGGGACCCTGCTCTTCCTGCCGCTGGCCCATGTCTTCGGCCGGATGGTCGAAATCGCGGCGCTCCGCGGCCGGGTGAAGCTGGGCCACCAGCCGGAGCTGTCGGCCAGGGCGCTGATGCCGGACCTGGCGTCGTTCCGGCCGACGTTCATCGTGGCGGTTCCGTACATCTTCGAGAAGGTCTTCGCCGGCGCCCGGCGCAAGGCCGAGGCGGAGGGCCGGATCGGGCCGTTCGACAAGGCCGCGGACATCGCGGTGAAGTACGCCGAGGCGCTGGAGGCGCGGGCGTTCGGGACCGGTCCCGGGCCGTCCGCCGGGCTGCGCATGCAGCACCAGTTCTTCGACAAGGTCGTGTACAAGAAGGTGCGCGACGCGATGGGCGGCCGGATCCGGCACGCCATGTCCGGCGGTTCGGGGATGGAGCGGCGGCTCGGGCTGTTCTTCGAGGGCGCGGGCATCACCGTGTACGAGGGCTACGGGCTGACCGAGTCGACCGCAGCGGCCACGGCCAATCCGCCGGAACGCACCAGGTACGGCACGGTCGGGCTGCCGATCCCGGGTACGACCGTGCACATCGCCGAGGACGGCGAGGTGTGGTTGCACGGGAGCAATGTGTTCGAGGGCTATCTCGGCGACCCGAAGGCCACCGAAGCAGTGCTGCGCGAGGGCTGGCTGGCCACCGGGGATCTCGGTTCGCTCGACGAGGACGGCTATCTGACGATCACCGGGCGGAAGAAGGAGATCCTGGTGACGTCGGGCGGCAAGAGTGTGTCGCCGACCGGTCTGGAGGAGCGGGTGCGGGCGCATCCGCTGGTCGCGCAGTGCATCGTGGTCGGCAACGACCGGCCCTACGTCGCGGCCCTGGTCACGGTCGACCACGAGTCGGTGGACCACTGGCTCGCCATGCAGGGGCGGGATCCGCTGAAGCCGGAGGAACTGGTGCGCGACCCGAACCTGGAGATGGAGGTCCGGCGGGCGGTGGTGGCCGCCAACACGGCGGTCTCGCAGGCCGAGTCGATCCGTACGTTCCGGATCCTGGCGCATCCCTTCAGCGAGGAGCACGGTCTGCTCACCCCGTCGCTGAAGCTGAAGCGCAGGGCGATCGAGACGGCGTACGCGGCGGAGGTCGACGCGCTGTACCGCTGAGGCACCGGGGTGCTCCAGCGGTACAGCCCACGGGGCGGGCGAAACGGTACCGCGGCCGCGGCCCGATCCGGACGAGAGTCCCTAGGTGATCGAGACCCGGAACAGCTTGTCCGAGCCGTCGGGTTCGTTCCCCTTGTTGTCGCAGTTGGTGGTGGAGAGCCAGAGCTGGTCCTGGCCGGGCACCTTGGTGACCGTGCGCAGCCTGCCGTACGTACCGACGTAGTACGCACTCGGTGTGCCGAGGTTCTCGGTGTCACCGGTGATGGGCACCCGCCACAGCCGTTCGCCCTTCAGGGCGGCCATGTAGATGACATTGCGGACGATGGCGATCCCGCTGGGCGAGGCCTCGGAGATGTTCCAGGTCTTCTTCGGATTGGTCATCCCGTCGGTGGTGCAGGTGCCCTCGCAGACGGGCCAGCCGTAGTTCCTGCCCGGCTTGATGAGGTTGAGCTCGTCCTTCTTGCTGTCGCCGAACTCCGCTTCCCACAGACGGCCGTTGCGGTCGAAGGCGAGACCCTGCGGGTTGCGGTGACCGTAGCTGTAGACGTAGTTGCCGAACGGGTTGCCGGGGGCGGCCTTGCCGTCCGTCGTCATCCGCAGGATCTTGCCGTTCAGCGAGTTCTTGTCCTGGGCGAGGTCGGGGGTCTGCGCCTCGCCGGTCGACGCGTACAAGTAGCCGTCGGGGCCGAAGGCAAGCCGTCCGCCGTTGTGGTACCTGCTCTTCTTGATCCCCTGGAGCAGGACCGTGTACCCGCTGAGCGAGCTGCCGTCGTAGGTCATACGGGCGACGCGGTTGCCCTCGGACGCGGTGTGCATGAAGTACACGTAGTGGTTGGTGGACCACTTCGGGTCGACGGCGACGCCGAGCAGACCGCCCTCGCCGTCGGTCGTGACGGCGTTGGGTACGGTCCCGACCTGGGTCCGGGTGCCGTCGGGGGTGGCCTTGAGGACCTTGAAGCTGTCCCGTTCGGTCACCAGCGCGGTCTTGCCGTCGGGCATCCAGTAGGTGCCCCAGGGGATGGACCAGCCGCTGGAGACGGTGGCGATGCCGGACGGCACACCGCCGTCGGTGGCGCAGTCCGGGGTGGTGAAGGTGACCGTGTTGCTCGGTGGTGAGGCGTTGCCCGCCGCGTCCTTGGCGACGACGTCCAGGGTGTACGGGCTGGCGCAGGCGAGCCCGGTGAGTGTGGTCGTGGTGGCGGGCGGGGTGCCGGTCACGGTCTTGTAGACGGTGCTGCCGCTGCGCACCTCGTAGCCGGTGACGGCCTTGTCGTCCGTGGACGCGCCCCAGTTCAGGACGGCGCTGTTGGCGGTGAGGCCCGAGGCGGACAGGGTGCCGGGTGCCGAGGGTGCGGTGGTGTCGGAACTGCGCAGGGTGGTGCAGTCCACGATCGGGCTGACCGCTGACACATTGCCGGCCGCGTCACGCGCGAACAGTGTGAGGTTGTACGTGGTGTCGGGGGCGAGCCCGGTCAGGCTCTTCGTGGTGGCGGTGCCCGGCGCCTCGCCGAACTTGTTGCCGTGTTCGTAGATGTCGTACGCGACGACACCCACGTTGTCCGTGGCGGCGCCCCAGTTGAGCGTGAGGCTGTTCTCGGTGATCTCCGAGCAGCTGGGCGCCGTGGGTGCGGTGGGGGCCTCGGTGTCCGAGGAGGTGACCGTGACGTCGAGGTAGTCGAGATTGGGCAGCCCGTTGGCCGTCGTGGACGTCAGCCGGATCTTGTTGCCGCCCGCCTTGACCGGCGTGGTCAGGGTGGAGGTGGCCCAGGTGTTCCAGTCGGTGGTGGCGTTGAAGGCGCGGGCGGCCGAGACGACCGTGCCGTCCACGGCTACATCGGCGGGCCGGGCGTCCGCCGTGCCGTTGGAGTACCGGATGGCGATCTTCCCGGTGCCGGCGGAGGCCGCGGTGACCGTGAACTCCACATAGCTGCCGACGACATTGTCACCGTTGACGAATCCGGTGCCCGAGTAGCCGGAGTGGTTGGACTCGGCGGCGCCCTTGACGATCGTCGCGGACTCCGCCTCGTACCGGGTGGCGGCCGCGGAGGCCGACTGCGGGACGGCCTGTACCAGGGCGGTACAGAGCAGCACGGCCGTGAGGGCCGCCACTCTGCTGCGTGCCGTGGTGAGCGTTCCGACCTGCATCCGAACCTCCTCAGGGAACCCAGTAGTTACCGGATGCGACGATCATCGACTGGAGCTGGACGCTCCCGCCGTAGTAGAGCTGCGGGTCGATCGACGTGGTGGCGAGCTTGTTCCAGAGTGCGTCGAGCCAGGCCTGGGAACCGGAGTCGGTCAGCGCGGTCACGACGAACGGGGCGGTGAACGCCATGTCGTTGCCGCTGTCGAACACCGAACCGTTCAGGTGGTAGCCACTGGCGATCTTGTCCGGGTCCCCGCCCGTCTTGGTCTTGATCCAGGAGTTGAGCTTGCGGGCCGCGGTGAGCGAGGCGCTGTCCCCGCTGGTGACGGCGTCGGCGCCGATGCGCCACGGGTCACGGCAGGCGTTCCAGGAGTAGTCGCCGTCGTTGGGGCTTTCCAGCACCTCGCCCGGGGCGGGCTTGGCCGTGGTGTTGGTGTTGACGACGAAGTCCGCCAACAGTCCCGTCCCGGAGGCGTACTTGGACTGCTGGGAGGTGATCAGGTTCTGGTGCGCCGTGCGCACGGTGTCCCAGGTGCTGTCACCGGTGGCTGTCCTGAAGGCGCGGAAGTGGTCGATCATCCAGTCCGAGGAGCGGGTCATCCAGTAGTGGGACTCGCCCGAGTCCGACCAGTCGCCGAACAGCATCAGGTGCGTGGTCGGGTTGACCTCGCTCTTCTTGATGGCGTTGATGTGTTTGACCGCGAGGTCCTTGTAGTTGTACGTGCCGGTGGAGCCCCACTGCTTGTCGGCGAGGAGCAGCCCGTAGGCGACGTCGAGGTCCCCGTCGGTCGCCGAGTCGGAGCCGTCGACGCTCTTGCAGGAGGCGTCCTGCTCGGCGGCGAGGAGGTTGGCGTTGTTCACCGAGGGGTGCGCGAGCATGTACTTGACCATGCCGTCGAAGACGGTCCTCGCCTCCGGGTCGGCCCCCGCCATCGTCGCGGTGACGACCATCCCGTAGCCCTGGGCCTCGGCGACGTAGGGATGGTCGGCGTCGGGCGAGATGACCTCGTACCAGCCGTTGCCGCAGTTCTTCCTGACGAACGCGGACTTCCAGGCGTTGTACGTCTTGATCACGGCCTGGTCGAGTGCCGACTGCGAGCCCGACGGCTTCAGCGTCCCTGCCGCGTAAGGGAATTCATGGCTGCCGAAGGGCACCGCGGGACCGCCGGCGGCGGGAATCCCGGTGTTGAGGTAGTCGAGGTTGGGGCCGCCGTTCGCCGTGGTCGCGGTGGCCCGGACGGTGTTGGTCCCGGCGACGAGCTGTGCGTTGATGGTCTTCGTCGCCCAGGTGTCCCAGGACCCGGTCCCGCCGAAGGCGACGCCGGAGGCGGCGACCGTACCGTTCACACTGATGTCCAGCGGGCGGTTGGTGGTGGTGCCGTTGGCGTAGCGCAGGTCGAGCGTGGCGGAGCCCGCGGTGGCGGCGTCGACGGACCACTCGATGTAGCCGCCGGCGATGTTGGTGTAGTCGACGAAGCCGGTGCCGGTGTAGCCGGTGTGGTTCGTCGCCACGGCGGCCCGGGACAGGGCCGCGTTCTCGGCCTCGTACGCGTGGGTGGCGGCGTAGGACTTCGGGAGGTGACCCAGCAGGGGAAGGAGCAGACAGCTGAGACCTGTGAGGACAGCCACCAAGCGGCGTGGGGGTGCGCCAGGGTGCACGGATGATCCCTTCCGAGTTCGGTGTTAGGAAAGGTTCCTAACCGACACTGCATAGGATTCCCTGCGGAGCCTTCTGTCAATGCCCCGCGCGGGCCCAAATCTCGGGCGGGACAGTCGGGTTGGACGAGTGCGGGCAGCCCTTCGGAGCGAGTCACACCCCGCCGCCCGGCCTGGCGAGGGCGTGCCGCCCCTCCCGCTACTCAGACCAGTTGGTAGCCGCGCATGCGGGTGAGCAGGAGATGGATGTCCTGAAGCGGTCCCGAGGAGGTGTCCCGGTCGACGGTGTGCATGTTGAACCGGAAGTTGTCGCCCTCGGCGAGGATGTGCGGCTGCCCCGCCGGAGCGGCGCCCGCCTGGAAGGGTTCGTCACTTCGACCTCGCTCGGAGTCGTTCGTTCGGGAACTCGGCGTTGCACGTTCACAAGAGTGTCCAGCATTCAGGAACGTGCTCCAGGGTCGCGTGCTGACGGGACGCGATCAATGGCCCGGACGGATGGGGCCGGAGCGATCACGGGCGGGGTCGCGGCGAC
The DNA here is from genome assembly GCF_040611955.1 of Streptomyces sp. NPDC006510. Taxonomy (NCBI): domain Bacteria; kingdom Bacillati; phylum Actinomycetota; class Actinomycetes; order Kitasatosporales; family Streptomycetaceae; genus Streptomyces; species Streptomyces sp. NPDC006510. Next base: position 46,652 of record NZ_JBEXPH010000036.1, read on the forward strand.
AACCCGGCGGGCCTGTGCCGCCCCCGGGCGGGTCGGGTGAGGAGCCATGGAACGTCGGGCGGCAGGGGAATGCATGGCGGCCGGTGATCGTTGACCATGCGAGTACCAACCGACGACGTAAGGATCGACCGCTCGTGAGCCAGGTCCCCTCCATCACTCTCAACAATGGCGTCGAGATGCCGCAGCTCGGTTTCGGTGTCTGGCAGGTGCCGGACGACGAGGCCGCGAAGGCGGTCGCCACCGCCATCGAGTCCGGGTACCGGAGCATCGACACCGCCGCGATCTACGAGAACGAGCGGGGCACCGGCCGGGCGATCGCGGCCTCAGGTGTCGCCCGCGAAGATCTGTTCGTCACCACGAAGCTGTGGAACACCGAGCAGGGCCACGACGCGACCCTGCGCGCCTTCGACGCCTCGCTCGACAAACTGGGTCTGGACTACGTCGATCTGTACCTGATCCACTGGCCGGTGCCGGCCAAGGACGCGTACATCGACACGTACAGGGCCTTCGAGCAGATCTACTCCGACGGCCGCGCGAAGGCCATCGGTGTCTCGAACTTCCTCCCCGAGCACCTGGAGCGCCTGCTCGGCGAGACCTCCGTGGTCCCGGTGATCAACCAGATCGAGCTCCACCCGCAGCTCCAGCAGGCCGATTCGCGCGCCTTCCACACCAAGCACGGCATCGCGACCGAGGCCTGGTCGCCGCTGGGCCAGGGCAAGGGCCTCCTGGAGGTCCCGACGGTCGTCGCGATCGCACAGAAGCACGGCCGCACCCCCGCACAGGTGGTGCTTCGCTGGCACATCCAGACCGGCAATGTGGTGATCCCGAAGTCCGTGACACCGTCCCGGATCGTGGAGAACCTCGATGTGTTCGGCTTCGAGCTGGACGCCGACGACCTGGCCGCGTTCGCCGCGCTCGACGAGGGCAAGCGCCTCGGCCCGAACCCCGGCGAGTTCAACCTCGGCGCCTGATCCGTAGCGCCGTATCTCCGAAACACACGACACAGACCGCCGCCCGGCTGCCGAGCCGGGCGGCGGTCCGCTACGGGACAGCCCTCGGGCAGGAAGGACCGGAACATGAGCGGGGACACCGCGCCCGTCGTGGCAGCGGGCCGCTACCGGCTGCGCAATGTGGCCAGTGGGCTGCTGCTGGAGGTGTACGGCTCCGCCAAGGGCGGCGGCGCCCCGGTCCAGCAGGGCGAGGAGAGCGGTTCGGCGGCCCAGCAGTGGCAGTTGTCGCCCGTGCACGAGGGCGCCGCGCTCTACTACCTGGTCAATGCCCACAGCGGAAAGCGTCTGGACGTCGCCAACGCCTCCACCGAGAACGGCGCCGTGATCCAGCAGTGGCGGGCCAACAACTACGGCGCCCAGGAATGGCTGATCGAGCAGCACCTGGAAGCGCCGGGGGTGGTGACCCTGGTCAGCTTCATCAGCGGGCTCGTCCTCGAAGTGGCCGACGGCAGCACGGCGGACTGCGGACGGGTCCAGCAGTGGGAGGACACCGACTCCCCCAGCCAGTGGTGGCAGTTGGAGCCGGTGCGGGACACCCCCGGGGCATAGGCCGGATACAGTCCGGCACGCAGATGCGTGCGGATGCGGGGATGCGTGCGGACCGGAATTCGGGTGGCCCCTCGGGGCGTGCCGCCCGGGCCGTCACTCCCCCTGGGCCAAGACGGCCCGTCGGCCCCCCTGGCGGCCGGGACATGGGCGGCGTCTGCCGCGCCGGCGCCACGTTCTGCCGCCCGGTCGCCGGGCCCCACCGAGGGCCGCGGGCCGAGAACGAATCCCGGAAGCCGAATCCCGGAACCGGAAAGGAACCGGAGCCCGGTGGCCGTGTGCGGCACGGCTGTTCCGGTCGGCTGGCAGTGCCTCACCGTCCGGCTTAACATGGCCTGGCAGGTGTTTGATTTTGTCACTCGTCGTTCAGGTGCGGGTATCCGACCGGCCGCTCCGGCCGGATACCCTGACTGGAACCCCGGCCCGATTGCGGCGGGCCGGGGTCCTACGTCAACCGAGTGACTCGGTCACCAGTCTCGACCACCGCGGTCACGGCCTTCGTCGTAGTGGTGCTCGATCACCCGGAAGCTGCCCACCACTCCGTTCTTGACCCACACGCCGCCGTGGACGTGGCCCGGGTGCACCCCGTCGCTGGAGCTGTGCGGTCCGACGGTGGCGATGGGGGCGCCGTTGTCGCAGGTGGCCCCGCGGAAGACCTCGACGGTCCGGCGGCTGTCGTTGCGGATGTTGAGACTCTTGGAGCCGAGACCGCTGACCACGGTCACGCAGCCGCCCCGCTCGTCGGAGTACGTCCGCTCGTTGATGTGGATGCGGCCCTCGTAGTGGTCACGGCCCCCGCCGTAGCCGCCACGCTCGTTGTCCTTGCCCTCGTTGCCCTTGCCCTCGTTGCCCTTGCCGACGTCGCCGCCGCCGAGAGCCGAACCGGGAGCGGGAGCGGCCTGCTCGACGGCCTGAGCTGCCTGGACCGGCTCGGAGGTGGCGGCCGAGGCGTAGGTGATGCCGGTGGCGGCCAGGGCCGCAGCGGCCGCGACGGCGGCCGTAACGATGGTGGAACGGGTAATCATTTCGCTTCTCCTGTCTCAGAGAGGTCGGCTGAGCAGTCGACCCGTGGATGAACGTACCGACCATCCCCATACCTGTCATTTCAGACATATCGAGGATCGCCCCCTGCGCTCCGATCGAGGTACATAAAGTACGCCATATGCTATTTTCATATAATTAGGCAGGGTATCAATTGCCGTTATTCGTAGGCGAGTTGATCCGCCATTAGCCTGTCCAGGGGACTTTCTGATGCCCACTCACCCTGGCGGCAGCGCGTCCGTTCTTGACACGGTCCGGGCAGCGGACGGGGCCGTGGACGCCGGGCGTCCACGGCCCCGTCCGCACTTCGCCGCCGCGGGTCCCGCAGCTCGTTCCACGGCGGCGCCGTGTTGGCCGACTCGCGCCGGATGGGCTGGAAGGAGCGGTTCGGCGGACGGTCAGCCGTCCAGCCAGCGCCTGAGCTCCTCGGTGTGCTCGCCGAGGCGCGGCGGCCGCCGTTCGTACCGCGGCGGGGTGCGGGACAGCCCGATGGGGTTGGCCACCAGGCGCATGGGGTCGCCGGGGCCCGCGTCGGCCGGTGCGACCCGCGGGGACAGGCCCAGGCGTTCGGCGAGGTCGAAGGCGCCCGCGAGGTCGTTGACCGGACCGCAGGGCACCCCGAGCGGGGTGAGCAGGGCGAACCACTCGGCTGCGGTGCGCGGGGCGAGCCGCGTGGAGATCTCCTCGGCCAGCACATCGACGTGAGCGACCCGGTCCGCGTTCGAAGCGAACCGGGGGTCGGTGGCCAGTTCCTCGGCGTCCAGGCCCCGGCACAGGGCCCGGAACTGCCGGTCGTTGCCGACGGCGACGACCAGCGGCCGGTCCGCCGCCCGGTAGATCTCGTACGGGGCGATGGACGGGTGACGGTTGCCGAGGATGCCCGGCACCTGACCGGCCAGGGTGTAGCCACCCGCCTGGTTCACCATGCTCGACAGCAGCGAGGACAGCAGATTGACCTCGACGTGCTGGCCGTCACCGGTCGCGTCGCGGTGGCGCAGCGCCGCCATGACCCCCACAGCGGCATGCAGGCCGGTGAGCACGTCCACCAGCGCCACACCCGTCTTGACGGGCTGTCCCGGTGCGGGCCCGGTGACGCTCATCAGCCCGCCGACCGCTTGCAGCAGCAGGTCGTAGCCGGGCAGCGCGGCGCCTTCACCGGCCCCGAATCCGGTCACCGAGCAGTAGACGATGCCGGGGTTGAGCACCTGGGCCTGCGCGTAGGAGAGTCCGTACTTGTCCATCGTGCCCGGGCGGAAGTTCTCGAAGAGCACATCGGCGCGGCGCACCAGTTCATGGGCGTCGCGGCGCCCGTCCGGCGTGCCGAGATCGATGGCGAAGGACCGTTTGTTGCGGTTCACGGACAGGAAGTACGTCGACTCCCCGTGGGCGCGGGGCGGGCCCCAGGCGCGGGTGTCGTCGCCGGAGCCGGGACGTTCCACCTTGATGACGTCGGCGCCGAGGTCCGCGAGGAGCATCGTGGCGTACGGAGCGGCCAGCACCCGTCCGAAGTCGGCGACCACGACCCCCGACAGGGGGCCGGGAACGGGGGTGCTCACCGGGTCACCGTCCGGAATCCGCGTATCCGGGGTACGGGTATGCGTCGGTGGGGCCTACCGGGGTGGCTGCGGTGCTGCATGTGACTTCCTCTCGATGCGCCGGGATCGTCAGGCCCCATCCTGGGCCTGCCGGACACTCCACCGCAGTGGACGAGATGTCCCGCGCGGACACCCCGTACCACTCCAATCCGTCGAGGGGTCAGGCCGACAGCGCCGGCAGCGGCTTCGCGCGTACGCGGGCGGGGTCGGGATCGGCGTCCGGCAGCGCGCGCATCCGGTCCACGCGGCTGTGCATCGTGGACCGGTGTACCCCCGGGGACGCGGCTTTCCATCACAGCCTTGGTGATCGCGACGAAGGGGGTGGGATCGGCCGGCTCAGGGATACGCCCATGCGTGCATCTCCCGTGCCCGGTCCACTGTGTTTCGGAACCCAAGGGCTGAGCGGGTGGACCGGATGCGCGCCGGGGCTCCCGTCAGTCCCGTCGGCCCAGGTGCACGGTACGCACCGACAGCAGGAAGACATCGGGACGCCGACGCAGTCCGGCCGGGTCCTCGGGGTCGAGCAGCCGGTCGAGTACGGCGATGTCCTCGGCCGCGAGGCCGTCCGCGAGCATCTCGCGGCGACGGGTGAACTCGGCGACGACGTGGTCGCGGGCCCCGTCGGGGAGCGGTGCCGGAAGGTCGAGCAGGAAGCCACGGGTGCCCTGCGGTTCCAGCCCCACCGCGGTGAACAGGGCGTTCCAGTCCTCGGTCTCCCGCTTGGCGCCGGGCAGCGCTGCCCGCATGTCCTCGAACCGGTCCGCGTTGACCGCTTCGAGCCTGGCCTCCAGACCGGGCCGTCCCATGCCGATGTCGCGCGGGAGGCGGCGGGGCTGCAGACCGCCCTCGGCCAGGGCGACCGTTCCGCCGGAGCGCAGCAGTGCGGCGAAGCCGGCGAGGACGGCGCGCTGGTCACCCATGTGATGCAGGGCGTTGCCCGCCCAGATGAGGTCCGCGGCGCCGAGCCCGTCGAGGTCGTCGGGGATGTCGGCCTGCCGGGTACGGACCCGGTCGCCGAGGCCGAGCCGTTCGGCGCGGGCGCGGGTGCGTTCCAGCAGTGCCGGGGTGCCGTCGACGGCGACGACCTCCGCCTCGGGGAACACCTCGGCGAGCAGACAGGAGATCACGCCCGGCCCGCTGCCGATGTCGAGCACCCTGCGCACTTTCGGTGCCTCGGGAAGCCCGGCGATCCAGCGGGCGACCTCCTCGTACTGCGGCCGGCTGACCTCGGCCTCCTGCTCCAGCATCGGCCCCATGACGTCCCAGTCGAGGTCGACGGTGTCGTGGTGATGCCCCTGGGGCGCGCCGTGGTGGTGGCTGTGAGGGGTGTCCTGGTGATGACCGTGATCGGTGTGCTGAGTCATGGGGACAGCCTCACCACCCGCCAAACCCCTGGCAAGCTTTCTTGCTGATTCGGCAATCCGCCACATCGGTGCACCCAGCTGAGCACCGCAGAAGTCACACGCATCCGAGCGCCGCAGAAATGATGCGTCATGGACCTCCCGCGTCGTGAGTCATCCATGCGTCAAGCACTTCGGGGTCGAAACCTCTCCGGGACACAACGACCCACCAAAGGAGGGGAGTCTCCCCTGGTGAGCAGGGCGAGAGACGAACCGGCGTCACGAACACCACCTCCGAACAGGCTTTAACGCGTTAACCCACCGCCCAACAAACTTGCGCTGCAACGGTGTTGACGCGTTATGGCCGAGCCCATACGGTGCTCACGCCGCCCCCATCGAGCCGACGCCGGAGCGTACCCATGAAGCGCCGCACCTTCCTTGCCGGAACCGCCGCCGTGACCACACCCGCGATCGCCGTGTCTGCGGCATCGGCCGCCGTCGCCGCGCCCGCCTCCCCCGCCGACGCCGCCGCCGACGCCGACGCCACGACCGTGCGCCTCGTCATCGACGGCGTAACGCACGATCTGC
>NZ_JBEXPH010000037.1:0-52352 GCF_040611955.1 Streptomyces sp. NPDC006510
CGCCGACCTGCCGCCCGGCACCCGGGTCGGAACCAGCGCACCCCGGCGAGCAGCCCTCCTCCACGCGCTCTACCCCGAGCTGGTGCCGGTTCCGGTCAGAGGGAACGCGGACTCGCGGCTCTCCGGCCTTGATGCCGGAACTCTGGGTGTGGACGTCATGATTGCCGCGCTTGCCGGGCTGTGCCGGCTGGGGCTTGACGAGCGGGCCTCACAGATCCTCGACCCGGCCCAGTGGCTGCCTGCATCGGGCGCGGGAATCGTGGCCATCGAGCACCGTGCCGACGACCGTGACACCGGAAGTCTGCTGGCCACGCTCACCCACGGTCCGACCCGCATCGTGCTGGACGCCGAACGGGCCGCGCTCGCCACCCTGCACGGCAGCTGCTTGACCGCCGCGTCCGTCCACGCCGTCCACGACCCAGTGGCCGAGAGCGTGACCGTGCATGCCGTCCTCCTGGATCCGGACGGCGGCCCCCCGATCCGCACCACCACCTCGAGCCCCGCCACCCAGGCAACCCATACCGGACAACGCGCGGGCCACCAGCTCCTCGACGCGGGCGCAGCCGCCCTCCTGGGTGAATCGTCATGACAGGGCACACAGCCCCGCGGGAGCGCCGGTCGGTGTTCGCTCCACCTCAGGATCCAGCCGGCCAGGGCCCCGGATTACTCACCGGCGCCACCGTTGCTTCGCCCGCCAGCCTCATGCCCCATCAGGAGCAAGACAACGTGCCAGCACGCCTCCCTGTCGTACAGGTAGTCCTCCTGTCAATGAATGACAGGCCCGACCAAGAGCGCGCGGCTCAGGCCACGTTGATGGCCCAGCAAGGCGTCGATCTGCAGATCTGCGTTGTCGGCAACGGCTGCGCCCCCGACATCGTCCCTGCCGGGGCCCGCTCGGTGGCTCTGGAGACCAACGTGGGTATTCCCGGGGGCCGCAACACCGGAGCCCGCGCACTCGCCGATACAAGCCGGCCCGACGACTACCTGTTCTTCCTGGACAACGACGCGACCTTCCCCGCCGCCGATGTGCTCGCCCGGCTGGTCGCTGAAGCGGACCAGCACCCCGAAGCCGCCTACGTCCAGCCGCGGCTGACCGGACCGGACGATGTGACCACACCGCGCCGCTGGGTGCCCCGGCTACGGACCGGTGATCCGGGCAGGTCCGGAACGATCACCACGATGACCGAGGGCGTCGTCCTCGTCCGCCGAAACGTCTTCGACGCCCTCGGAGGGTGGGAGGCAAGCCTGTTTCTCTACCACGAGGGCCTCGATCTGGCCTATCGATGCTGGGCAGCGGGGTACACCGGCTTCTACGCGGCCGACATCCGCATGCACCACCCGGTGACCAGCCCGGCGCGGCACGCCCTGTTCCACCGGCTCGCGGCCCGCAACCGGATCACGGTCGCCTACCGCAACCTTCCCGGCTCGCTCATCCCTCTCTACCTGTCCGTCTGGACCGTCATCACCCTGGTGCGCTGCCTGCGCGGCGGCGGAACGCGCGAGTGCCTCGCCGGCATGCGGGAAGGCTGGGCCGGCCGCCGCGACCAGGTGCGCCGCCCGATGTCCTGGCGCACCGTGGTCCGGCTCACCAGAGCCGGCCGCCCGCCTGCCATCTGAACCACCCTGACGACAAGGAGCACACCCGTGACATCCCCTCCCCCTGTTGTGCCATCCCTGCTCGGTGTGTTCGGTCATCCGGACGACGAGAGCCTTCTCGCCGGCGGCGTGCTCGCCCGGCACGCCGCCGGACATGCGCGTACCGCTGTGGTCACCATGACGTGGGCGCCCGAGAGCCCGCGGGCCACCGAACTCGCCGACGCTCTGCACGTGCTCGGCGCAGGCGTACCGCGGATGCTCGGATACGGCGACGCCCGCAACCCGCATGCAGCACCCGGCCAGCCCCGGCTCGTCGACGCACCCTTGGATGAGGTGACCGCTGCCCTGGTACGCCAGATCCGGTCCTTTCGTCCCGATATCGTCGTAACGCATGACGCCGTGGGCCAGCTGACCGGTCATCCGGACCACCGCCGCACCCACCAGGCCACCCTCCTCGCCGTCCACGCGGCGGGACTCTCATGCTTGTACCCGGAAGCGGGTGATCCCTGGCAGCCGAGCGACCTGTACTGCGCCACACACCCGGAGTCGGGGGTCGGCGGCCTGGGGCCGCTGCTGAAGAGCGTGGGCAAGCAGGTGCTCGCGGTCCCGGACACGTACGCCACCACCGCGATCGACGTCACCCCCTGGCTGGAGCAGAAGGAAGCTGCAATCTTCGCCCACCGCGGGGAGGCCGCCCGTGAGCGGTCGCTGCCCGGGCTCCTCGCCCGCCTCGGGGAAGATACTCGCCGAACGGTGATCGCGACCGAGTACTTCACCCGGCTCACGCCCGGCCCCGTTCCAGGCATGCCGCATCAACTCACTTGACCCACACCTCCCTTGGCCCGAGCGGACACTTCTGATCGGAGAGACATGACGCCGACTACCCCTCCGGGCGAGCAGCCCCGCAGGCCGATGAGCGACGAGGAGTACGCAGTTCTGCGGGCTCGGGCCGCGCTGTGGGCCGGTGCGTCCGCGCTGATCACCAATCGGCTGGGAAAAGTGCTCATCCAACATGTCGACTACCGCGACACGTGCCTGCTGCCAGGTGGGTGCGTCGACAAGGGAGAGTCACCCGCCCACGCCGCCGCGCGCGAAGTGATGGAGGAACTGGGCATCGTCACCGTGGCCGATCGGGGCCTTGCCGTCGACTGGGTCTCCGCCGAGGGCTTCGGCGCGCGCCCGTCTGTGCGGTTTCCCGGCGAGATCGTGCACGTCTTCGACGGCGGCACCTGGGACGAGACCCGGATTGCGAAGATCCGCCTGCCCGATCACGAGATCACCGGTATCGAGTTCGTCGAGCCGGCCCAGCTCCCCGACAGGCTCTCCCCCAGCGATGCACGGCGGGCTCTGTCCGCGCTGCGCGCCCGGATCAACGCCGCCGGGACCGTGCTCCTGGAGAACGGCCTCCCGATCGCCCCCACCATCCTGGACCGCCTCGCCGTCCTGCGCACCGCCCGCACCGAGCTCCACTACCCGTGGCACGAAGGCCCATCCCCGCACGAGCGGACGGTGACCAAGGTCCAGGGATGGCTGTTCGCACCGGACGGACGCGTACTCGTCCTCCTCGAACCCGAAACCGGCACCGCCCATCTACCTGGAGGTGTGCCCGAGCCCCAGGACCAGGGCAACCCCGCGTCGGCACTGTGCCGCGAGGCCGCTAAGCACGCTGCAGCCCTGCTCAGAACACCGTTGCTCCTCGGACACCTCACCAATCCCCGCACGCGACACACCCACCTGCGCTACGCCGCGAGGTTCACCGACACCGGTGCCCCACCCGCCACCGGTCCGAACACGGGTCGCAGCCACACCCGGATCCTGGCCACCCCGGAACAGGCCACGCAACTCTTCGACTGGGGCGAGCAGACCACCACCCAGCTTGCCGCCGTCCACCGGGGCCGCCGACGCCTCGGCCTCCCCAGGGCCGCTCCCCAGCCCGTCACCGAACTCCCCCGGCCTTACCAGCAGTCCGCTGTGGCGTCGCCTCTGTGAACAGCCGTCCCGTCCGCGCGCTCAGTGCCATCAACGCAAACCCTGACCATCCGCACCAGATGCCCGGACCACGCGGTCACAGGCACCTACCAGCACGCCCCGCCCCCTGGAGGTCACCCCGCCATGACCGCTCTGCTACTCGTCGACGGCCACTACCTCCTGCACCGCGCCTGGTACGGGTTCGCCGCCCGCATCACCAGCCGGGACAAGTCCGTCGACCGTACGGGCGTCTTCGGGTTCACCGCACTCCTGCGCAAGGCCCAGGCCCAGCACGCCACGGACTTCGAGATCTTCGTGGTCTTCGACGCCGAGGACGGCTCACAGGCACGCGCCGGACAGGACGGCGCCTACAAGGCACAGCGGCCCGCGCCGGAGCCCGGCCTGATCGAGTCCCTCGCCCTGGTCAAGAACGCCCTCGACCACAGTGGCGTCCGGTGGATCGAACTGGACGGCTGCGAGGCGGACGACGTCATCGCGACCCTGGCCACCCGCGCCCGCAACGACGGCCGCGCGGTCGACATCATGACTACCGACAAGGACTACATCCAGCTCCTGGCCGACCCGAGCGTGCGGTTGCTGAACACCGGCCTCGCCCAGAACCACCGCTACACCGCCGGTGAGCACATCCTTCCCCGCTACGGTGTTCTTGCAGAGCAGTGGCCGGACTTCCGCGCGCTGATGGGTGACCCCGCCGACAACATCGCCGGCGTCCGAGGTATCGGTCCCAAGACCGCCGCCCGCCTGCTGGCCGACGGCCGCCGGCTCGAGAACATCCCCGCCGACGAGATCCGCCCGGACTGGGCCGAACAGTGGCCGCAAGTCCTGCGCTGGCGCGAGATGATCAAACTCGACACGAAGACAGACCTTCCCGACAACCCGCTCACCGCTGTGCACACCGGCCCACTGCCGAGAGCCGCGCACGTCCTGGAAGCGCTGGACCTGTGGTGACCTGGGTCCGGTTGCTGGCCGTGGGTGCCTTGGGAGAACTTCGGCTTACCCGGGGTCCAGAATCGCTTCGCCGATGACGTCGTTGTCGTCGGCGGGCGAGACGGCCAGAGCTGGCCCGGCCAACACAGCAGCACGTCACAGATCTTTGCGAAGTGCTCGGTTGACGTCGGGATTCCTGTCGGGCCGGTATGAGGTGATCGGCGTGTATCCCTGAGCGCGGTAGAGAGCAAGGGCCGCGGTGTTGGCGACGCCGGTCTCCAGTTGCGCGCACGTGGCACCCCTGAGTTTCGCGTCGGCTTCCAGACGCAGCAGGATCTCCCGCCCCAAGGACTGGGCACGGGCTTCAGGGCGGACGTACATCCGTTTGATCTCTGCGGTCTGGGTATCCATGAACCACCATCCTCCGCAACCGAGCCCGATCCCTTGTTCGTCTTGTACCAGCAGGAACAACCCGTGCGGGGGCACGAACCGGGAGATGGGCGTGTCGGCGGGGTCATCAGCGAAGCCGTACATCGAGCGCTGTTCGTCGTAGAGGCCCAGCAGCAGTTGTTGGACTCCCGGCTCGTCGTACGGAGCGGGAGTCATCGCCCACGCGGGCGGGAGACCTGGATGGGCGGAAGGTGTCATGGACCTGATAGTGCCCGGTCCACGGTGTCCAGGACATCGCTTCGCCCGGCGGATCGCAGGGGCCGGGTCTCGCTGCGACGGTCCCGATGTCCGGGGTGAGGCGTCCGGGGTGTGCGAGATGGATACCGTGCAGGACGGCAGACACCGCCCAGATTCACCAGCTTCGTGGCGCCTCCGAGACGGGCCATCGTCGCCGCCAGCACGGACGGGTGACCGTCCGGAGCGTCGTTCGGTTCTACGGCGGTGCGCCAGGGCCGCCCGCTCTGTGGACGACTGTCCGATATCGTCGTCGGATGGATACACGCGTGACCGGCATCGTCATGCAGCATGGCAGGCTTCTGGTGCTGGACCAGGACACCGGAGGGCCCAGAAACTGGTCTTTGCCCGGAGGTAAAGCCGAGGACGGCGAAACGCTGGAGCAGGCAATGGTCAGGGAAATGCGTGAGGAGACCGGCGCCGACGTGGAAGTGGGCCGGCTGCTGTATGTGTGTGACAACACTGATGCTGGTGTCCTGCACATCACGTTCGAGGTCCGCCTCGTGGGCGGGGGGATCGGGTCAGTTAAGGAGAACGCGGACACACGGCCGATCCGAGGTGTCGAGTTCGTTGGGCTGGAGGACCTGCCGGCCCTCGGATTCAGCAACCGGTTCGTAGAGTTGTGCCGGAACGGGTTTCCCGGAGCCGGGGCGTATATGGGGCCGAAGTCCGCCATCGGGCTGTGAGCCGGCGGGCGGACCTGGCCGCATCCCGTGCTCCTTCGAAGCCTCGGCCGTCGCCACTGCAGAGGCCGATGGCCTCATCATCACCAGCCACCGTCCCCCTCAGCCTGGCTCGCCTCCCCCGCTCCCCGGGCCCGTCCACCACCGTCCCGTGTCCGCTTTCAGTTGGCTGGGAGCGCGGGCCGAGAACTTCCTCACCTGGTCCGTGCCATGCACCGCGCCGGGCACCGGCCTCCGCGAGCGCCAGCAGGAGGCGTCCGCGCGGCTTGGTGGGATTATGGCCCGATACTGGCTGATCCTGTGGACTCAACTGACCGCGTTGACCTGTGGCGAGTTCAGGCTGCCGCCCGAAACGCGTACAGGAGCTGCTGGACGTCCTGCATTTTCTGGTGCGGCTCGTATTGGGGCATGAGGGTGGTGATCTGCCGGGTGCAACGGGAGGCTCCGATGCGCTGTGCGAGCAGGAGGGCTGCGTGGGCGGTGGCGGCGCTTTGGTCGATCTCTCCCTGTTGAAGAAGGCTTTCGGCCTGGTAGGTGAGAAAGACCGCTCGGGTCTTGTCCCGGGCGGTTGGCAGCAAGGCCATGCCTTGGGTGATCTGGTGGAGGGCCGGCCCGGTCTCGCCGAGGTCGATGAGGCATCTGCCGGAGTCCACAGCGAGGTCGGCGTGGCCGTACCAGGAGGCCCAGGCGGGTGGTGCGGCTGTGGCGGTGTTGAGGGCGTGTTCGGCGGCGCTGAGCGCGCGGCGGCAGGCTCGGGCTTCGCCGTTCATGGCCAGCGCGCGGGCTTTGCGGAGGTGGAGCAGGGAGCAGGCGGTGGGGTCCTGTGTGCGTGTCAGGGCGTGGTCGAGGACGTTGACGGCTGCGGTCGCCTGGCCGAGCCAGATGCTCTGGTAGGCCAGGTCCGCGAGGATGCCGGCGCCGCGGTCGGTGTCGCAGGCCTGGTGGGCTGCGTGGAGAGCGGCGCTCCAGTAGTGGCCGGCGGTGGTGTGGTGCTCGTGGTCGAAGCGGTGCCAGCCGATGGTCTGGGCGAGGGAGGAGGCCAGGGTGTGCAGGCGGGTGCCGGTTTGAGGGGTGTAGCGAGAGGTTTCGAGCAGGCCGACGACGGTGTCGTAGTAGCTGTCGAGCAGTTGTGCGGTGTGCTGGCGGTCGGCGGTGGCCATGCTCGTGAGGTGCCGGGCACTCGTCTCCAGCCAGCTGATCATTTCGGGGGCGACGGCTCGTCCTTCGGCGGCCGACGCGGCCAGGGCGGGGTCGAGCGTGGCCCACTGCTGGGCGAGGGCCGTGAAGGTGGCGGGGGCAAGTCCTAGGAGGGTGCGTCGGTTGAGCATGGCGCGGCGTTGGGCCTCTCTGAGTGCGGTGACCGTGGCCCCGGTGCCCAGGGGGATGACGGGCGCTTCGGTTCCGGGCAGCCAGTACGGCCATCCCATCGTGGTCACGTGGTCGTGGTCGACGTCGAAGACGTCGGCGATGAGCAGCTGAAACCAGTGGTCCGGCACGCGGCCCCCCGGGCGTTCCCACCGGTCGACTTGCTGCCTCGTCGTGCCGGCCCTGCGGTCGCGGTGACGAGCTGCCTGCCTGATTGCTTCAGCGAGGGCGCTCTGGGAAAGCCCGTGCAGATGTCGGGCGACGGCCAGCGGGTGCAGGGGGCGCGTTTCCACGGTTCCATCTCACCATTCACCAACGGGGCGAGAAGTCGAAACGATGCTTTCCGGATGACAGCCGGATGACACTCGAACACTGTTTCCACTGGCGGGAGTTGGGTGTACTCGCCTCCCCGGCACCGACGGTGCCCCATCGGACCCGATCGGAGGCCCGACGTGGATATCAGGACGCTGAACACCCTCACGCACGAGCTGGACGGCGCGGCCAGAACGGCACAACGCGGCATGGTGCTGCCCCACGCGGTGTTGCCGCTGGACGCGAAGCTGTCTGAGCGCTGGGATCGCTTCTACGCCCGGCCGGGTGAGCGGCTGCGTCACGTGGAGGAAGGACTGTGGCGGCGGACGCAGGATCCGCGCAACGCCGATCAGTCCGGGTGGGCCGATCCCGGCCATGCCCGGCGACGGATCCTGCACTACCGATACGAGTTTGTCGCCGACCCCACGATGGGGCTGGTGCTCGCGCAGATGTACGTCTTCCACTCCTGCGCCTATCCCGTACCGGAGGCCGCGGTCCACCACGACCGGGTGAGCCAGGCCCTAGCCGCCGGCGGGTGGGCCGAACTGGGTGAGGCTACGTGGCGGCGCGGGTCGCTGCGGTGCACGGTGGCCGTCCACGATGTGCATCCGCAGGACGTGCGCGCCGGGCGGCGTATGCCGGACGGCTACCGGCACGTGGAGGTGACGGTCCGTTCTGTCGGCTACCGGCCGGCCGGGCCGCAGGAGACGGAGTTGCCGTGGAAGGTCCTGGCCGGCGGTATGCGGGTCAAGGACCGGCGCGGGGATCCGGAGATCGCCGCGGACCTGTCCGGCCTGGCCGACTTCCTGCCGTTCCAGGTCGAGGTCGGGTGCGGCATGTCCGTCGAGGCGGGGATACCCGCGCTGCACCGGCTGCACGAGGTGTACCGGGTGACCGACCGGGCCGACGGCTCGTTCGTCCTGTCCCCCGGGGCGGACACCTTCCTGACCGAGTTGCTGGGCACTCCGCAGGAGAAGCTGCCGGAGCTGGTGGAGATGTTCGGTGCGTGCCTGGTGGCAGAGCCGACGCCGGGACACCGTGTGCTGCGCGCGCTCGCACGGGCCGGGCACCTGGTCGGGCCGGTCATCACCAACAACTTCGACGGCCTGTTCACCCGGCTGGGCATGCAGGAGTGCTATGTCCGCCGCTACGACGAACAGGTCCCGGATGTGCCGTTTCGGCCCGAGGCCCGGGCCCTGCTGGTGATCGGCAGCCACGCCGACCGGCGGCGGGTCCAGGCCCGCGCCCGCGAGCGCGGGCTGAAGGTGTTCTTCCTCGACCCCGAGGGCTTCGAGGAGAGGGGCATCTTCCGCCCCTACCCGATCGAAGGCGCCCGCGAGGGCGACGTGCTGTGCCGGCGCGAAGCGACCCCCGCCCTGACGGAGCTGGCCACGCTGCTCGGCGTGGGCAACTGAGGAGGACACCCGTGACAAACCACCCTGACCTGATCTGGCTCAATGACCGTATCTGCCCGTGGGACCAGGCCCGCGTTCATGTGACCTCGGAGACGGCGCTGCGCGGCGTGAACGTGTTCGAGGGGATCCGCGGCTACTGGCAGGCCGGACACGGCCGGCTCGCTGTCGTCCGCCCGGCCGCGCACCTGGCCCGCCTGGAGCAGTCCGCCGCGCTGATGCGCATCCCCCATGCGGGGCTCGACGCACAGGTTCGGGAGGGCATGACGGCTCTGCTCGCCCGGCTTGCCCCGCGCCACGACGTGTACCTGCGGCCCACCCTGTATGTGGAGGACGGCCGTTACACCGACGACCCGGACTCCGTCGTGACCGGCCTGTACATCACATGTGTGCCCGCTCCGCCTCGGCCCGGGCGGGCGGCGGCCTGCCGGATCAGCACGTGGATGCGGATCCCCGACCGGGCCCTGCCGACGGCGGCGAAGACCGGCGCCGCGTACGCGGCGTTCCGGCTGGCCCGGCTTCAGGCGCAGCAGGACGGTGCGGACGAGGCAATCTTGCTGAACGAGCGGGGATTGGTGGCGGAGACGGGCGGGGCGGCGGTGTTCGCCGTCATGGGAGGCACGCTGGTCACCCCGCCGCTCGGTGACGGGCTGCTGGACTCCGTCACCCGCGGCGTCGTGCTCGCTCTGGCCGACCGGCTCGGTTTCCCCGCGCAGGTGCGCTCGCTGCCTCCGGACGAACTGATCGGTGCGGACGAGGTGTTCCTGACCGGCACCTTGGACGAGATCCGGCCGGTCGCCTCGATCGACGGGCAGGCCGTCGGCGACGGCACCACCGGTGCGGTGACCGGTGCGGTGCGCCGGGCCTATCTGGCGATGTGCACCGGGCAGGCGGCGCCGCTGGACGCGATGTTCACGGAGGTCCTCGCATGAGCGGGCCTGTTCCCCAGGCAGTTCTGCTGGATATCGGCATGACGCTGATCCACCCCTCGGGCACGGTGATGGCCGAGGAACTCTCCGCTCACGGCTGGCCCGGGACGGACCCGGCCACGGCAAAGGCGGCGCTCGCGGCGGCGGCCGAGGCCCACCACACCGACTTCCCCCGCGGCCTCCAGCGGCGCACGAAGCTCGGCCACGCCTGGGCCGACCTGCTGAACGTGGACCGGGAGTCAGGGCTGGCGGCGTGGACGGCGGCCGAGGCCCGGCCGGATCTGTACGGCGACCTCGATCCGGAGGCCATCGCCGTACTCACCGCGCTGAGGGGTGCAGGGATCACGACGGTGGCCGTGTCGAACTCCGACGGCACCCTCGACGAGGAGCTGGACCGGTTCGGTCTGCTGGGCCTGTTCGACGCAACGGTCGACTCCACCGCCTTCGGCCGGGCCAAACCCGACTCGTCGATCTTCACCTCGGGCCTGGAACGCGCCGGATGCACCCCGCAGGATGCGGTGTTCGTCGGGGACGGGCTGATCAACGACGTCTTCGGAGCCCTCGCGGCGGGCATCGGCCGCACCGTGCTCTACGACCGGCACCGCGTGTGGCGCGCGCTGCCGGTACCGGTGATCCACCGGCTCGGGGACCTGCTGCCGCTGGTGGGCTGCTGATGCGTATCTGCCTGGTGTCCACGACCTACCGTCCCCGGACCGGAGGGATGGAGACCCACGTGACGAACCTCGCCGAACAGCTGGCCGGGCTCGGCCACCAGGTGACCGTCCTGACCAACAGGGACCACCACAGCCAGCCGCCCACCGCCACGGAGCACGGTGTCGACGTGATCCGGGCAAGTGCGCTGCTCAACGCCTTCACCGAGCACGGTGTGCCGTGGGAAGAGGCGATGTTCGGCCTGCTGTCCGACGTCGCTCCGCTCCTGGCGGACCGGCCGTTCGATGTCGTGCACACCCACACCCAAGCAAGCCTGCTACTGGCGTGCCTGTCGGGGCTGGCCGCGCGCAGCCGCTCGCTGGTGGCTTCCTTTCACGAGACCCGGCCCGAGACCGAGCCCTGTGGTGCCGAACGATCGCGGTTCATCGCCCATGCCTGCCAGCCCGACCTTGTGCTCGCCGGCAGCCGGCGCTTCGCCGACCAGGCCCTCTCCTTCGGCTACCCCGAAGGCCGTATCCGCACCGTGCTCATGGGCACCCCGGCCACCCCGGTGCCCGAGCCTCGCCGGCGGGCGGGAGCCCGCACGGAACTGGAGCAGCGGTCCGGCGTCCCCGCCGACGGCACGCTCGTGGTGTGCGTCAGCCGCTACACCCCGCGCAAGGCCCAGCACCGCCTTCTCGACGCTCTCCCCCACCTCGCGGGCGCGGGCGCGGGCCTGGTGCGGGTGCTGTTGATCGGTTCACGCAACGGCTCCGACCCCGGTTGTCTTGACCTGCTCCAGCAGCGGGCCGCCGAGGCCGGCGACGCCGTCACGATGCTGCACGACTGCCCCGACCCGCTGCGCGACCTCGCGTTCCGGGCCGGTGACATTCTCACCCAGCCCAGCACCCACGAGGGTCTCGGCCTGGCCGTCGTCGAAGGCATGCATCACGGCCTGCCGGTCGTCGCCACCGACACCCACGGCCTGAGAGAAGTCGTCACCGAACAGACCGGCATCCTCACCGATACCGCCGACCCCGGTACCTACGCCGCCGCCCTGGCCCGCCTGGCCGCCGACCCGCATCTGCGGGCCCGGCTCGGACAGAACGGACAGCGCCGGGCCGCCGAGCACTTCGGCATCCACCGGTGCGCCCAGCACACCCTCGACGTCTACCGCGAGGCGATCTCCCTCCGTACGGCAGGAGCATCATGAGTAAGCAGACCCTCGGCATCTACGGGCCGCTGCCCGGCGACCGCAGCGGCGTGGCCACCTACATCGCCGACTCCCTGACCTCCCTCGCCGCTTACTACGAGCCCGTCCGGGCCGAACCCGGCACCGACCCGGACCAGTTCGACCGGGTGTTGTACCACCTGGGCAACAACGCCATGCATGAGGCTGCGTTCGGGGCGCTCGCCACCCGGCCCGGGCCGGTGATCCTGCACGAGTACAACAACCTGGACTACTACCTCAGCAGCTGGGACCGGCTCTCGAACGGTGAGCAGGACCGCTTCCTCGTCCTCGCCGGCCGGTACCTCGGCCGCCGCTTCCGCGACCGCGCCGAGCTGGATTATTACCTCGACGCCCACTCAGAACTCGACCGCTACAGCATGGACATGGGCGTGGAGAGCATCGCCATCGAACAGGCGACCCAGGTACTCGTCCACTCCCCCGAAGCCCGCCTCGTCCTCGCGCGCCGCTACCCGAAGGCCCGCATCCAGCACATCCCGTTCGGCGTCCACCCCATCACTCCACCGGACCGGACCGAGCTGTTCGCCGCCTGGGGCCTGCCCGCCGATGCCTTCGTGTTCGCCACCTTCGGCTTCCTCGGCGCATACAAACGGATCGGCCCGCTTCTTCAGGCGTGGCGGCAGTGGCACGACCGGCCCGCCGACGCGGTCCTGCTCCTGGCCGGCGAGGCCCGCGACGGACTCGACGTCCCCGACGACCCCACGATCGTCCACACCGGCTACCTGCCCGACCCGGACTTCGACCAGTTGCTGGTGTCCGTGGACTGCGCGATCCAGCTCCGCGGCCCGTGGCTCGGCGAGAGTTCCGGCCCGCTGACCAAGCTCCTCGCCCACCGCCGCCCCGTCATCACCAGCGAGATCACCGGTCTGCGCCTCCTCGCCGATACCCACGACGTCACGTACGTGCCCGTCGGTAACAGCGAGGTGGACGGCCTGACCGACGCGCTGCGCGCCAGGTACGGCCTGCGTCCGCCCGTGCCCCGGTTCGACGCCGGGTATGACTGGAACATCTGGGCCGCCGCCGTATGCACGGCCACGTCCCAGGCGGCGCCGGTATGACCGCCACCGCCTTGCTCCCGCCCGAAAGGCCCGCTGAAGCCGTCACCGGACTCCTCCTGGACGCCGTCCACGCCGCTGGCCAACGACTGCTCGCCACCTGGCCCGGCGCCGGCGGCCGGCCGGCCGCGGCCACCAAGCCGGACGGCAGCGTGGTCACGGACGCCGACCTGGCCAGCGAAGCGATCCTCACGGCAGCCATCCGCACCGTCGCCCCCGGAGCCCACATCGCCGCCGAGGAGAACCCCGCAAGCCACCACTGTCCCGGCCCGGACACAATGGTCTGGTTCCTCGACCCGCTCGACGGCACCCGCCTCTACCTGAACGGCTCCGCCGACTTCGCGATCCTCCTCAGCGCCTGGCACGCCGGCCGGGCGCTGCTGTCCATCGCTTCCTTTCCCGCCGCCGGCATCGTGGCCGCCGCCCGAAACGGCACGGTCTCTTTCACCCCGTCCGGCCCGCCTCCTGCGCGGCTGCCCGTGCACACCTGCTATTGCGACCCGCCCGGCCTGCCCGGCGTGATCCCCGCGGATCTCTCCCACCTGGTCGACGCCTACGAGTCCACCCGTGCCCTCGTCGATGTCGCCCGCGGGCACGCCGCCGGTGCCGTCGCCCTGATGTGCGGGCACCGCACTTGGGATATCGCCGCCCCCGCTCACCTGATCACCACCGCCGGTGGAACCGTCACCGACGAACACGGCGCCCCGCTGCACCTGACCGGTTGCGACGTCACCGCCCGCTACCTAGTCGCCGCCACCACCCGGACCCTTCACCGCCGGCTCCTTGCCGCCCTCCCCCAGGAACTGAACCCGTGCAGCTGACCCCGTCTCCCGACCACTGGGCCGACACTTTCTTCGACGAAGGGTTCGAGGAGACCTTCGCCGCGCTCGGCAAGTACGACACCACCGCCCAGGACCTCGCCGCCCTCACGGCCCTGCCCGCGCTGCGCCCCGGCGCCCGCATTCTGGACGTGCCGTGCGGGGCCGGGCGGCACGCAGGCCCCCTGGCCGCCGCCGGCTACCGCGTCACCGGCATCGACAGCGCGCCCGTCCAACTCGCCAACGCCCGCCGCCTGTGGCCCACCGTCGACTTCCATCCCCTGGACATGCGCACCCCGCCGCCCGGCCCGTACGACGTCGTGCTGAACCTGTGGACCTCGTTCGGCTACCTGCCCACCCCGGCCGACGACGCTGACGCCCTGACCGCCTGGCGCCGCGTGCTCGCCCCGGGCGGCACCCTGGTCATGGAACTGACCACCCGCGAGCGGGCCGAACACGAAAACCGCCACGCGGGCGAGGCCATCAGCACGAAGACAGCCGTCGTCGGCACGGTCACTGAAACATCCTGGTACGACTGGACCGAGAGCCTCGCCCACGTCACCTACAGCCGCCCCGGATGGTCCCGTACCTGCCGCACCCGCATGTACACCCGCGCCCAGCTGCACACCATGCTGACCGCCGCCGGTTTCACCCGCATCGCCTTCCACGGCGACTTCCGACTCGGGCCCCCCGCTCCCGCCAACCGCACCGTCGTGATCGCCACCACCCCCGGAGCCACCCCGTGATCCACCGCCGCGACGTCAACGACATCACCGCCCAGGCCGAGCAGCAACTCCTGGCCGCCCATGGCCTCGGCCCCGGCGATCTCCTCGCCGCCGGCACCGAAGCCAAGGTCTACCCCCTCGGCGCCGACCAAGTACTGAAGATCTACGCCGACCCCGACGGTACCCAGGCTGCCCGGCTGCGGACCCTGAGCACCTTCTACGACCGGCTCGACCGCACCAACATGCCCTACGCACTGCCCGTGATCCACTCCGTCGAACGGCACGGACCGCTCCTGGCCACGCGCGAAGCACGCCTCGCGGGACGCCCGATGGGCGAAGTCTGCGACTTGACCGAACCCGGCAGCGAGGCCCTCTACCTCGACGCCGTCACCGCCCTAGGCACCCTGTCCCTGGCCGGCGGCCTGGGCCACCGCATGCTCCTGGCCAATCCCGAAACGCCGGGAGCCGAACCCGGGCTCGGCTGGCATCCGTTCCTCACCAGAATGCTCGACGACAAACTCGCCACCCTCACCCAGACCCTGGCCGCCGACGTCCCTCACCTCGACGCCGTCGTCAACGAACTGCGAGCCCGGCTGGCAGGCACCTACACCGGCCCCGAGGCCGTCATCCACGGCGACCTCTACCCCGACAACATCCTGATCGACGACACACAACGCATCACCGCCGTCATCGACTTCGGAACTTTCACCATGACCGGTGACCCGCTCTACGACATCGCCGGAGCCTGCGTCTACTACCGCCAGTACGACCCCGACCGGCTCACGGCCTGGCGACGCCTGCTCGACCAGGCCACCGACCGCGTCCCCGCCGGCCGCGCCCCTCTCCTGCGCGCGTACGCCGAGATCACCGCGATCCTCTCCTGCGACCTGTATCCGCAGGACGACCGGCCGATCCAGGCCACCGG
Source organism: Streptomyces sp. NPDC006510 (assembly GCF_040611955.1). Taxonomy (NCBI): domain Bacteria; kingdom Bacillati; phylum Actinomycetota; class Actinomycetes; order Kitasatosporales; family Streptomycetaceae; genus Streptomyces; species Streptomyces sp. NPDC006510. Next base: position 15,321 of record NZ_JBEXPH010000037.1, read on the forward strand.
CCACTACCAATGGGCCGTCGCCGTCCTGCGCGATCTGAACTGGCAGAACCCCTGATGGCCCTACCGTCCCGGCCCGGCCCCGACGCCGGCACATGGCTCCCGCCCGAGCAGTACATCCAGACCCTTCCCCGCGCGACCTCGTACGCATGCCTATACCTGCGGACCCCCAACGGCCTGCCCCTCCTCCTCCGGTCCCGGATCTACCGGGCCGACGGCAACAGGCAGATCTGGCAGTATCCCGGTGGGGACCTCGAAGACCAGGAGTCCCCCGGCACCGCCGCTGTCAGAGAGACCCATGAGGAAACCGGTCTCACCCGCCGGTGCGGCCGCCTCCTGGCCGTCCACTTCCACCCGCCTGAGCCCTCATGGCCCGCCACCAAGCACGGGTATGTGTTCGACGGAGGCACCCTGAGCCCCGCCGAACTGGCCGCTATCCGGCTTGACCCCACCGAGCACACCGAATGGGCCACCCGCCCACTGACGGAATGGGAACCCGTACTTCCACCACGCGCGTTCGACCGGCTGCGCCGCATCGACAAGGCTGCCCGGACCGGCACCACCGCCTACCTGGAACACACCCCCGACGACGCCGGCCCCGAGGGAACAAGCCCCTAGCCCAGCCAGCCTCGAACCGAGGCTACGGGCACAGATCATCAACCATTTGCCCTGTGCTATGCCCGAGGAGACGTCACAACGCTGACGGATCAGTACCTCGGACCCGGCTCACACTCGACTTCGCCTTCCACGTCGCCAATCTGCGGATTGGCTCAAGGCCCAGGTACCGAGCACCGGCGCAATCCGCGCGTACGAGAAGGCCGTCTTCCAGCACGTCGGCCCGATCCGCCAAGCCGGACACTGGTCCGGCAAGGTGTGCGACGAGATCGTGATGGACGCCGTGGCCGTGGAATGAGCACCCGGCTCACCGCAACAAAGAGATTCCCCGTACAGGAGGCAGCACCGCTGACTACGGTCGGCGTACCTCATCATCCAGAGCCATCACCAGGTGGAGGTCTGACCATGAAGCTGCGTGTCGTCTCGTTCAACTGCCTGTTCGGCGGCTACTCCGGGCACGGGTTCGGCGCGCCGGAGAGGTGGGACGCCCTGATGCGGTTCCTCCGCAGCCTGGACGCGGACATCGTGGCGCTCCAGGAGTGCAACGGATGGGATGTCCTGGGCAAACAGCGGCTGCACCGGGCCGTACGCGATTGCCGTCTTGCGGGCGGTGTACTGGCCGAGGCGAACGTGACCACCGCCGGCCATCGCTTCCACACCGCCATCCTTCACAGCAGCCGGGTCAACATCGCAGCTGATGGAGCCAACCGGCAGAAGTACCATCACGTGCTGGGATGGGTCGATCTCTATGTGCCGGGCCTGGAGAAGGTGTTGGAGATTCGCAATGTCCATCTGGACCCGTTCGACGCGGCCGGGCGCATCCACGAGGTCGAACCGCTGAAGATCCACGGGGCCACGGGCCGCTTGTCGGTGGTACTGGGCGACTTCAACACCGTTCCGCCGGCTGCGCCCCAGCCGCCCTGGGACACGCTGCCACCTCACGCGCAGCTGCACCACCGTGAGGTGGCCGACCCGACGCACATGGCCGGCACGGCGGCCGAGGTACTGGTCTCGGCCGGAATGGTCGACCTCGCCGCACTCAAAGGCCAGGCCCGGACACCCACAGGCGGATTCGATAGCTGCGATGTGGCTCGCCGCCAGGACCTGATCCTCCTCAGCCAGGACCTGGCCCCCCTCGCCACCGCGTACCACGTCTACATGGAACCGATCACGGACGAGTTCTCCGACCACGCTGCGGTCGGCGCGGTTCTGGACCTTGCGCCTTTGCTCTCCTGATCGCCCGGTCGCCATCGCGGTCCATGAACGGGTAATCGCCAGTATCTGCCCAGCGCGGGCCGGGGAGACCGATTCCGCTGCTTCCGCTTCGGGGTGAACGCAGCCACTGGTTCAGCGACTACAACACGCACCTGGGCAGGCCTACCGCTTGAGACCAACCCAGAGCCTTCTTCCGCCGGATGGACGAGCTGGAAGAGCCAAGGGGGCGCCTTCCGCGTGGGCCGGAGGGGAACCACCTGCGCACCGAGGCGGCGTTCTGTCAGCCTGAACGCGGCGGGCGCCTGGTCGGCGGGCATGCCGCTGATCCGTTCGAAGAGCCAGCGACAAGCGGTGAGCGGGCACCGGTCGTCTCCGGGAAAGTGGCCTGCTCGGCGACTGGGCGTCAGCCAGTCCTCCGTGGGCAGCAGCTTGTTGTTGTCGAGGTAGCGCCGACGTTCGTAGTCGATGGGCAGTTGTGATCGTCCAGGTAGCGGATCGACCCTCGCGCTGCCGGGCAGGCATTCGGAGAATTTCCTCCCACCGGCAGCCCGGGTGATGTCCCGCTCGTCTTTCTACCGAGGAGATGCCCGAGTAGGCCGTTATGGCGGGAAGCCTCAGGCCGTTGGTGGTGCACTTGCGGCGGTAGACAGCCCAGTGGGTGTCGTCGCCGATGGAGTAGCAGCCCGCCAGCATGGTCACCACCGCCACGGCGACGACAGGGGCCGCCACCTGCTGACGACGGCCTCGGAGAAGGGCATGCTCCGCATGTTCAGGTCCTGGTCTCAGGCCCGGGATTCCAGCAGTTCCAGAAGCGTAGTGGTGAGTCTCAGGCTGAGTTCCTCGATCGCGCGGATCTGGTCTCTCACGGGGCGTGGGAGGTGGCCGTGTTCCCAGTTGGTGATGGACTGGCCCGGTGGGCGGGCCGCCCAGGCACGTTCCAGGTCGGCGGCGAGGGCGGCCACCGAGTCCAGTCCCACGTGGGCGACCGCGTTGACCGCCGCGCCGAGCGGGTCCGAGACCGGGCCGAGCACGGCGTTCGAGGGCTGTGCTGTGAGGGTGAGCACGGTGGCCTGCACATGCGGAATCCGGACGATTCGCTGGATCCACATGGGGCCGTCAGCTCCGTCCGGCAGTGGCGGGTGATCAGGCTCGGCCACGAGTGTCAGATGTACGGCGCGGGCATACTCCTGGTGCGCCGGTGTCGGCTGCCACAAACCTGCCTGCACGGCCAGGTGCAGCCGTTCCACCTGCTCGGTGGCCCACCGGAAGTCTCCGGCCCACTCCGGCTCCAGGTCGGGGTTACCGGCGGCCCGTACCCTGCGCACCGCTGTCCCCAGTGCCAGGGCTCCGGCCGGCGTGCTGTCCCAGACACCCGTCAGATCCCGGCACTCCGTAATGGCTTGCGCGACAGCCGCGCTCACAACTTCACGTGCCCGCCTCCGGCTTCTGGTGTCCTCGGCCAGGCGCCGCCAGTCGCCGGCCTCCCGGTCGCTGTCCAGCGGACCGTCCGCCAGCCGGTGGGTGTGTACTCCGTCGACCCAGCCGAGCACCAGGGGCAGTTCGACGTCGTCGACCAGAACACCGTCCTGCCACGCGGCCCGACAGGCAGCCAGGGCCATTACTGCCACGACCGGCATCCACTCGCGGTCGAACTCCCTGGCATCAGGTGCGTCGGGGCGTTCCGGCCGCGGCCCGCCGGGCCCCCGCATCTCTCGACGGTCGTACCCGCAGTGGTGTGCAACCAGGGCACCGCAGGAGATGAGGCCCTGGCTGTACGCGAGCCTTCCATACACGTCGGTGTGCAGTTGCTCCCAGTCCCGCTGTGTCCCGCTCACAGCCCCTGCCCCCTGATATCCCGGATGCGTCTGCTGACGGTATCCGGCGTCAGGGGTTGTGCGGTACCCAGCTCGGTCGGCGTCGTTGAAGGGGCATGGCCCTTGACGTGGCCGGGCAACTGCCCGGGCTGCCGCGGATACGCGGACCGCGTGTTCTGCGCCAGCCCGGGCCCCCGGGCGTCAGCCACCGGTTCCACGGCATCGACGTACGGGTTCTGCGGACTCGGTTCGTGAGGAAGGCCGAGGCCCCCAGTTCTTGACCCCTACGTCCGTACGATATGACTGCTTGTCAGAGCTGTCAGTGGCCGCCCGGAGAACCGGCTGACAGGACCACTCGGTGGGGTTCTCCCGTTGTGCTCATGCTGAACTCCTCCATCAGTACGCGAGCCGCCCGGTCCGCCGTCTCTCCCGGCAGCCGCCCGTACTCATACACCCGCGAGACCAGGAACCCGGCAGCCAGTACGTCATCGGGGACACCCTTGCTCCACTGGTCCGCAGCTTCGGCGTACGTGGCGGCCGTCGGCAGCGGCATCTGTGCCAGCGCCTGCAGCAGGACATGTACGTGATCGCGGGCTCCCTGGTACGTGAGGTCGCCTATACCGAAGGCCGCTTCGCCATATCCGTCCCTGTCGGCCGTAGGCGGGTGAAGTCTGATCTGCATCCAGTTCCAGGGCATGGCCGAAGCCTAGAAGCGGTCGGCGTGCCGCACCGGGCGATCACCGGATTGAGTGAAGGAGTCGTTCACCGCCCTCGGAGGCGTGGTCAGGCCTCCATGTGCCGTCCGGGCGAGCCTCCGCTGCCCCGCGGGCGCAACCGTGGCAGGAATCGGCCGCGCTGGAGTCGTCGGGGAGGTGCGGCGGCCCCGCGTCACACGCGACTGGGCCGCGGGGCCACCGGCCGTTGTTCTGTCAGGAACGGCCTCCGCCCCGACGTTACGGCTTCTGCCCGGTCGGCGCATTTGGGACACGGTCACGCGGCCGGCGCCGAGACAGGAGATACACAATCGGCCTGTCCGGGCCTCCCGGGCACCGGGGCCGCACGGCCGTCCAAGACGGAGAACGGCAACCGAGTCGGGCGGCTACGTCGTTGCGGGCAAGGGGTTCGCGTGCGGGGCGCCAGAGAGGGTCGTCCGTCGTGTCCGGCTGGGTGAGGGAGGCCGCTACCGCCAAGCATCTGTGTCCATCGCGTACGCACTGTCGCTCCCGCTGGGGTTTGCGTAGATCAGCGTGTGGGGGGAGGCGGCGGAGGCGTGGAGGAATCCGCGCGCGGGCCTGTCGGGTAGTGCGCGCCGTCGGGCGTGACGGCAGGGCAGTCGAGCAGCCGGGGGCGCAGGTTCGCCGGTCCTTGGCCGAGACCGGCGGTGTATGCCTGGTCGATGCGAGTGCGGTGGAGGTGGACCAGCAGTGTCAGGTGGGCCAGGGCGCAGGCGTCGGCCCACTCCGCGGTGCCGCACTCGCGCAGCCGGGCGGCATCGGCTTCGCTGAGCGTGCCCATGATGCCCGGGGCGGGGTTTCGCAGTTGGTGCCGAAGCGGAGCCGTGGTCTTGTCGTCGGGGTTCAGGCGGGCGGCCAGGTCGGCCAGGTCGGTCCGCATCCATGTCTCGGGAGGTGCCGACGCATTGGTGGCGGTGTCGTGGAGCAGTTGCCACAGCACCATCGCAACCAGGCGGCCGGCGGGCCCTGCTCCGGTGGGCAAGGCGAGTCGTTCGACCAGCGTTGCGTGATGGGGCACCGCCCAGGCGAGCATCCCCCATGCGAGCAGAGCGGTGCGCAGCAGCAGCGGCTGTGCGGGATCACGTACCACGAGGTCGCCCAGGCGGCGGACGTTGAGGAGACCGGTGGTCACGGGAGCGGGCAGGCCGGCTGTTCCGGGTACGTCGGTGTCGGGCAGGAGCCACAGCCATACGCCGCGCACGGTCCGCGGAATCGCGAAGGGGGTATCGGCACGGACTCCGCCGCGGTGCGCGAGGACGTGAAGCTGGCTGACCATGGCGGTGGGCACGCATCTGTCGGTCCAAGCGTGGCCCTGGAGGCAGCGCAGGACTGCGTCCTCGACGCCGGTGCGCAGCGTCAGGCCGCGTGTGGTGAGGCACCACGGGCAGACGACGGGGCGGTCGAGGTCCCGCCAGGTCTCCGGGTGCTGCACCCGGACGGTGAGGCCTGCGGGCACTTCGATGGTGAGGTCTTGCGGCGCGAGCGAGTCTATCCACCCTGGTCCCTGCGTCACCTGCATACTCCTTGGGATGCTGGTTGGTACTGCGGTTGGCCGGGGCGGGTGTCGCCCCCGGTGCCGGATGCCGTCCTTCCGAGGCCGCTACCGTTCATGGGGATGCTAGCGCCGCCCGGCATCGGCGCCGGGCGGTGGCTGAAAGGCGCTCGGGTACCGGGCGGTGAATCGGTCTGCTTGTCCGGCACAGCCGCAGCCGACCATGATGGGGGTGTGCCGTGTCGGGGGCCGGACGGCTCGGGCGTCCCGCTCCGGCACGTCCGTAGTCCGGCGGCAGCATCGGAGGTACCGGTCGTGTCCGGCCTCCTTAGGGGAGATGTACGGGATGGGCAAGGACAGACAGCCGAGTGGGCAGCAGGCCGAACGGCGGTCACACAAGTGGGCGCAGGCGGTCGACCGTGCCGGTGAGATCGCTGCCCTGGGACATCAGCCGGCGGATACATGGGACGGGCGGGCAATTCGCGGAGTTCTCGCCGTGACGCTCGCCGGCCTGGCCGAGCGGCAGAACCTGACCGCTGCGGAGGTGGATCTCGGCAGCGTCCTGTGGCACCTCGCCCAGGGGCCCGCGACGGTGTATGCACTCGCGGACGAGCTGGGGCTGAGGGCCGAGGAAACGCCGAGGACGGGGGCGGTCGCGGAGTGGGCGTTCTTGACCCGGCGCTGGCCGAGTGCGCCTGCCCGGGACAACGGCGGTGGGATGCCGCGAGGCATCGCGCGGGGCTCAACGGAGCCCGCGGTCGAGGTGACCACCCCATGGGCCGCAACCGCGGTACGGGACGCACTCGTCGACGAGCGGCCGTCCGGACTGCTACCACGTACGCGGGTACGGGTGATCGGCGGTGACGCCCGGGGGCAAGTGGGTGAAGTGGTCGGCCCCGCCTGGTTGCTGGACGACGAACACCGCAACGTGGTACCAGGACCTCCCCCGGGATACGAAGTCACTCTCACGGGTCCTGCCGAGGCCGGGGAAGCGCGGCACGGCGTGGCGGCCGTCATCAGCGGCGGGATCAGCAAGGAAGCCCCAGGGCTTCCCGCCGAGCGCACGATTGTACGGGCGGACGACCTCGGCCCACAGGACGCGTGACGTCTGGGCAGGACCCAAGCCAGGGGCCTGCAGTGGCGGTGACCCGGCTCGCCGCTCGCGCCTCCAGTTTCTGCCCACCGCGGGCCGGGGAAGACCGATTCCACTGCTTCCGCTCCGCCCCGGGGCGAACACCGCCACCGGTCAGCGACAACGCCACGCACCTGAGCGGGCCCAGCGCTTGAGACCAAACCTGCAGGTCATGGCCATGCGATCCGCACCACCAGATAGGCGCCGCCCGTTGGCCCACCCCGCAGGATCCGCCTCTTCTCTCCGCCCCGAAGAGCGGAGTATCCACGGAGGAATCCGATGACCTTCAACTCGGACCGGCTGAGCGCCATCGCACGATCACTGAACCTCACAGAGTGGGAGCCGACCCCGGACGAAGTCACCTTCGGCAGAGCCTTCTTCCGCCGGACGGACGAGCTGGAAGAGCCAAGCCTCGCCTTTCCGCGTGGTCCGGAGCAGGGGAACCACCTGCACACCGAGGCCTTCGACGCCACCGCCCGGAAAGTCGCGTTGGTGCAGGACGAACTGCTGCCCGCATGGCGGGAGCGGCTGGCTGGCTCGCCGATGGTGGAGCTGGCCGAGCTGTACGTCAGCGCCGCCGCGCCGCTGCTGCCGCACGCGCAGCGATTGCTCACCGCCTGGCGCGGAGTCGCCCTGCCCTCGCCCACGGCCGAAGACATCGCCCGAACGGCGGCACGGAGGAGAATCTCCGCCGAACAGGCCGCCCTCCTCCTCCGGTTCGAGAACGCCGCCCAATGGGAGAAGGACACCAACCCCCGCGACCTGTGGACGGGGCTCTTGCCCGTCTGGGCCAACATCGGTTCGGTGCTCTCCACCATGACGGCCGCGATCACCAGGGACACGTACTACTGAGATGTGCCCGTGCGGGGAACCGGTGTCAGTGGGCTTCGCCCGCCAGCCATGGTGCTGGTCACGACCGTAGGGCTTGTCACGCGTCCCGTGCCCAGTCGTACTTCGGCCAGCACATCCCACTTGATCTCACGGCAGTCGTGCCACTCGGCCACCAGCGTGAGCGTGGTGACGGGCAGGGTGACCAGCCCACCGGGCAGGTCGGACAGCGATACCTTGAGCGCGACCCGGTCGGCGAGGTGCCCCTTGGCACCCGCGTACGCATGCGACACGTGCGGATACGACCCGCGGGCAGGGATCTTCGGCCACCTCTCCCCCACCACCGCCTGCTGCGCCCGCCAGGTCATCTCCCACAGGGCGCGGTGCGGAGCACCCGGGTAGCCCTTGGACTCGATGGCCACCGTGCCGATGTCCGGCCGTGAAAGCGTCAGGTCGTACGGGGCCATGCCGGCAGCGGACTTGGCGACTTCAGCGACGAGCTGGTCGACCTCGGCCGGGCTCGCACTTTCCTGAGGTCCGCCATGGAGAATTGTGCAGTGCATCCACTGCGGCTGGACGGGATGGAGGCCGGGCTGCTCGGCCAGCGTCCGGTAGGGCTCGTACAGATGCTCACGGGCGAAGTCCTCGCCGGGAATAATCAGCCAGTGCAAGTCCTTCCGGCCGGCGGGCCAGGCATGGGTACGGCTCTGGACCCGTGCGAAGAAATCATCCATCAACCAACTGCTCCTGAGATAAGGCGGTTTCGGATAAACGCTACCGGCCGTGGTGCAGTCGCGAGGACGAATCGGTTTTCCTCCTCGGGCAGAGGCGCGCGGTGTAGGCCGAGCCGCAGTGCCGCGACCGGTCAGTAGCTGTTGTCGTTCCGATCTTGAGGGTTGGGCGCCGAACGGGAGTCTCGATCGGGTGGTCGCGGCTGGCTGCGGGCAGGAAGGCAGGGCCTCTTGGCAGCCCGGGTTGCGAAGCAACCGAGATCCAGGAGGCCCTGCGAATTCGCCTTCGCCGCCACGAGCGGTGACGCCTGCACCTTGGCTTCCGCTCCGGCACCGCCTGGTCGCTCGGCAGCCACCACGTCGGCCGGACTCCCGACCGGCGCGGACAGCACCGCACCCACACGCTCGCGGGCGCTCGTCCACTCCACCACTCCTGCTCGGCCGTCGGGAGCTGGGCCCGGATCCGGTCGGCTTTCTCGCGCAGCCCGTCCACTCGACGACGGGCGGCAAGTTTGTACTGTCCCAGCAGTCCGACAACCGACGGCATTCGCGACCTCCACGGGAGCGACGACACGACGATCCATCACTCCCACACGGACGCCACATCTCCCCGTGAACAGCGAAAACGCAGTCGTCAGACTCGGAAAGACAACAGCTTCTCGGGGCGTCGAGAAATCCTGGTGGTTACCCTGCCGCACAGCAGGGCTTGCGCGGTGCGGCAGGGGACTCCGTGTCAGGCGAGGAGCCGTAAGAGCACTGCGAGCACAACGAGTGCGCCGCAGACCACCGCAGCAATCCGCCCCACGCGCTTTGGTGAAGGCAATTGGAGTACGTGCGGGGCCTTCGGTGTGGGGATGACGTAGTAGACCCGGTGCGGATGGGCTGCCACGGCGACCCGGGCTACCGGCAGATACTTGAGGTCGACGTGGCGTGCGATCTCCCCGTCGTGCTCAGCGAGTCTCGGCTGCAGGCTCGGGCCGAGGCGCCTCGCCTCCCGGTCCGGGAGTGGTTTCTCACTCGTCAGGTCTGTCTCACCCCAGGCACCCCTCTCGCGCGCCACGTGCCATGCGACGTAGGACACTCCGAAGCGCGGGAGTTTGACATCATCGGTGTGGGGCTCTCGGGTGATGGTGCCTTCTGTCCAGGTCACTGTCCTGCCGGTTCCCGCGCATCGTTGGTGAGGCACCGTTCCGGCGCGGCTGCAGTTGGGGCAGGGCCGGATTCCCTCGCCGTGGCAGGTGGTGCATTTCCGGCGTCCACGTCCGCGGCATGTCTTGCACGCGGCGTCCAGAGCGCCGCAGACTTTGCAGACGTCGCGTCCATCAGGCTCGTGTTCTACCGGCCCAGGCGGTCGCTCTCCCGGCTCGGTGGGCGGGTTGGTACGTCGGCCGGTGCCGTTGCACTTCAGGCAGCTGTCGACCCCGCGGCAGGCGTCACAGGACATGTGCGTCTCGCAGGGTAAGTCGCCGGAGCCTTTGCAGCGTTGGCAGGCGACATCGCCGTTCCCGCAGTCACAGGACCGGTCGATGACCGAGTCACGCTGCACCAGTGTCAGGGTGTACTCCCTGGAGGGATCCCGCGGTGGCGGAATGGGATGGCTGTAGATGGTGGTGTCGAACACCGGCTGTCCGGAAAGGTCAAGAGGGCCGGCGTGGAAGCGTTCCTCCTGCGTGCGAGTCTCAAGACATCGCACTACCGTGCCCTCAACGAGGCAGTGCCGAGTGACCCTGCCTGCCTCGGGCAGCGACCCTTCCACGGATGGTTCTCCCCGCTCGCGGATCAGCTTCTGCACGGCCTCGAAGGCACCCTCGTCACTCAGCATGCGTTTCTCCATCTGTTCACCGGAGACGCAGACCTCCAGCAGCGCCGCCCCGTCAGAGGAACAGGACCGTACCCAGATGTCGCTTGCCATGGTGGCCATTCGCCACATGTGCCCCTGTACGGGGTGAGGTTGGAGCCAGGCCAGTCCCAGGACGGGTGGCGAAGGCGGCTTGGTGCGCAGCGGCCGCCAAGGTGTCGTCATGAGCGAGTTCTTCGCCCGAGGCCCGGGGTCACACCAATCGCCGGGAACGAGTTCTTGAGTTCGCTACGGTGACTGCATGGACAGACGACTGGGGAGTGCAAGTGGCTGACGCGATAGCCCCTGACGACATCCTTCGGGCCTGCGGGTACTTGGAAGCGGTCTGGAAGCGCGACGCGGCAAGCATGGCGGCGCTCCTGGAGCACGGCCCCGCAGAGACATCCACGCCGGTCCTGGTCACCCGACTCGGCGATGACATCATGCAGCGCTTGCTGCCCAGCCGGTTCGGCATCCACGACGGTCTGCCCCCCCAGGAACTGCAGGACGCTGCCGCGGCGATGCACGCCGACCCAACTGTCCTGGTCTCGAAGCTCTTCATCGAGACGCTCAAGGACATCGCACCAACCGCGAGCTCAGCACAATCGGAGCACATCGCGCTGGCCGTCCTCAACTACATCGTTCTTGTCAGCGATGCTACGCCGGAGACCGTGCTGCCACTGCTCGCCAATTTGCGCGAGAGCACGCTTCAGCGCATGGGAAGGACGGGTCCGTGAAGTCCGTGACGTGAATGCGGCGCAGGAGTGTTCGTGTTGAGGACGGCCCCGGCGATGAGGAACTGGACCCCTGGCCGGGCTTCCGTCACGAGCTCGGCTCGGCCCACCCGTTCATCGTTGGGGAACGCAAAGGTGTTCCCCAACCACGCCCAGGTCGACTACACCACGACACGAAGTCTCCTGGCGCATCTACACGTGCGCCGTACGGCGGGCCCGCGCGGTCTGCGCTCCGGCCCCCGCTAGCAAAGGCCCAGCAGCGGCGAGCCCGACCGGCCACCCACGGACCACCGAGGCCCACGCGGCGCCAGCCGCCTTGACGAACATGGTGGCCACCGCCACTCCGACGAGGGCGGCCGCGGAGTCTGCGCCACCAGCGGCATGCGCGCCTGAACATGTTCGGTGGATCCAGTCCCCGCGGCGGACGGCGGATGTGCGGCCTCAGCAAGGGGACACCGGGAGACCTGGATGTGGTCGTTCCCGGCCTGGGAGGATGCGAGCACCGTTTGCCTGCCCGCTGAACCCGCCGCTTGGCCCGTCACAAGGGAGCTGATCGACGAATGGTGACCCTTCGCGACCTCGTCCAGGACGACGCCTCGGCGCTCACGCGTATCTACAGCGGGGCCGCCGTCCGCCACACCACCGGCCGGGAACTCACCCTCAACCAGGCGCACGAGAAGGTCCGGGCCACCCTGACCAGAGCGGCCGAGAAGCCGCGCGGGCAGTGGAGCTGGGGAATCACCGCGTCCGGCGAGATGATCGGCCTGATCGCCCTGCGGCGACGGTCCCCCTCCATGGGCAGCATCAGCTACATCCTCCGCGAAGACACCTGGGGCAACGGCTACGCCACCGAAGCGGTCAAGCACGTCGTTGCCTTCGCGTTCACTGCTGCCGGCCTGTCCCGCCTGGAGGCCATGCACCACCCCGAGAACCCGGCCTCCGGCCGCGTCCTGACCAAGACCGGCTTCACCCGCACCGGCACCATTGACCGGACCACCGACGACGGAATCGCCGTGGCCTACGAGCTCTATGCGTTGTCGACGCCCCCAGAATCCGGATTCGCAACCAGCCCAGCCACTCCCCCATCCTGAACGAATTCGCATCGCCGCCAGCAGCTCGCTGTCGGTCCGCCACTGCCTCGGCCGACCTTGGTGTGCGAGGCGGCCGGCTTCCCTGTTCCACCGCGGGGCGACGTGAGGCTTCACTACCGTGTACTGGCATGACGGTGCTGATCACCGGTGTCTGGAGGGGCAAGCCAGATGACTCAGAACGGCGAAGGCGAGGTCCCGGTTCCCGCTGCCCGGAGACACCGCGCGACTGGACCAGCTCGCGGCGCACTGGCGGGACGCCGGCCCGTGCGCCCGGCGCCATTACCACCAGCGCCACGGCGCCGACGTCCCGCGCGAACCGGTCCCCGACTGCCCCTGCGGCGATGCCCGCGACTCGTTCCTCCTCCAGCGCCGCCACGATCGCGCACCGCGGGCAGGGTCACCTCGGGTGGGCGTTCACCGCCGCCAGTGCGACGAGGGCCGCGCGGGCCACGTCCGGGTTCGCCCGGATAGCTGCGGCGACTTCGTCGGGAGTCGGTCCTGTGCCCTGGGCCGGCACGGTGTGGCACACGCGCTCCTCCAGTTCGCTCAGCAGTTTCTGGGCGGAGGCGTACTCGGCAACCGCCTCGTCAGCGTCGTTGAGATCGAGACACACCGTTTCCAGAGCAACCCGCAGACCGGACAGGGCCGCGCGCATCTGCCGAGTGCACCGAGCGTCGGCCAGATCGGGATGCTTCCGGGTCGGGGAATACGCCTTCTTCAAGGTGGCTGCGGCGGTGTCGAGGAATCGCGCGGTGTCGAACAGCGTCTCGGCGGGACTGCCCAGGGTATTCAGAGGGCTGTAGTCGCGCCCATCGCAGTCCTTCGCGAACTGCCGGTTGATGCCCAGAGCCCTCATCCCATGGACGGCGGCGAGGACCCCGACGGTGTGGTTCACGGTGTGGGCTGCGGTGGCGATGCCCTCGCCCATGCGAAGCACGGTGCGGCGGCGTTCCTTCGCGGTGGTCTTCTCGGCCTCGGCCATCAATGCCTGGTGCTCGGCCCCGAGGTTCTCGAAGACAGTGACCAACTGGGCCACCGTGAAGGGAATACGATCTTCGGATGCTGGATGCTGGGTGGCCATCGTCGTCCTTCGTCCGGCGCTGCTACGAGAGGTCACAGCAACGCGCGCGGTGACGCGCTGGTCGGCCGCGTCACCGCACACAACGGCGGGCACGCCGTCCGGACACGGCCCAGTGGGCACCACGGCTGGAAGCCTCCTGGTGTACGAGCGCGATGTCAGTGACGCCCGCTACGGTAGAAGCCGCACCACAACGGCACGCCGCATCGCCCCGCTGTCCGGAAGCTGGTGGCCTACACCTGCTGCGAGGGCCGACCGCCGAGACAGGAATTGCACGGCCGTCGGCTGACCGAGACGGCCCGCCGCTGGGGCGCGCGGCTTCACGCCCTGAGCCGAACTCGATGCGAGCGACGGCCCCGCCGCCCGCATTCGGCAGCACCTGCATGCCGAGAAGCACACCGATTCCCACAGCAACCAGCGACAGACCTCCCCGCTGATCAGCCTGAACACAGTCCTGCACTGCATCACCCCCTTCTGAGGCCCAGCCTCGCAACTGCCACTGCCTGCCCCCTACCCCACGGCCAAAGGAGATCCTTCACGCATGGCCAGCGCAGTGGTCGACAGCCTCGACCGGTCGGCCAGCCACGTAGTCCCCACCGCGTCGAGGCCACTGCAGGGATACCCTGGCCCAACTCGGGTTCGATTGAGTGCCTTTGCCGCACGAAGGAGACGATCAATGAACAATTCCACGCTACCCGCACCGCCTCCTTCGAGCGCACATCCCGCCCGTGTCTACAACGCCTGGCTGGGCGGTAAGGACAACTACCCGGTGGACCAGGAGGCAGCCGAACTCGCTGCCCGGGCGAACCCGACGATCGTGCCGTCGGTCCAGGCCAACCGGGCCTTCCTCGGCCGCGCCGTACGTCACCTCGCGGCAGCCGGGATCCGCCAGTTCCTCGACATCGGCACAGGCATCCCTGCGGCCGAAAACACCCACGAGGTGGCGCAGCGGGCCGCTCCCGACTCGCGTGTCGTCTACGTCGACAACGACCCGATCGTTCTCACCCACGCGCGGGCGCTGCTGGTCAGTGGCCCCGAGGGACAGACGGACTATGTGGAGGCGGATGCGAGGGACGTGGACACGATTCTCGACTCGGCTGCCCGCACCCTGGACCTGGACCAGCCGGTCGGCCTCATGCTGGTGGCGATCCTGCAGTACATCAAGGACGCTGAGGACCCGTGGGACGTCACCGCCCGGCTGCTGAACCGCCTCGCCCCGGGCAGTCACCTCGTCCTGTCCCATCCGGCCGCCGACGTCACCGCTCCCGAGGTCGCCGAATCCATGCGGATCTACAACCAGCGAGCCGCCAGCCACGCCTCCGCCACCCCCCGCACCCACCACGAGGTGCAACGATTCTGCGATGGCCTGGAGATCCTGGAACCTGGCGTAGTCACCCTGACCCGCTGGCGTCCCGGACCGTCCGACACCCCGAATGACACCTTGCCCATGTGGTGCGCCGTCGCACGCAAGCCCTGACCCTCCAACGGCTTCGGGCCCCGACTACGGTGCGCCCCTTCCTAAGTGTCCGCGCCGTGCCGCCCGGCACTTCGTGCCGGGCGGCACGGCGCAGGACCAGTCGTACGAGTTCGGTGCAGAAACTGCACGTAGGGCCCCGTTCTGAAGAAGTCAGTACGGTGCCTGGTCCGCAATGTCGTTCGCCACTTCTCAAGGTTGACGAGCAAGGACTCGAACCGCCTCGCCCGTGTTGACGCTGATCGTGCTCGTCTCGTTGCTCACGGCCGTCACGAGGCAGTCAAGCATCAGTTTCTCGAACGCCACGGCCGTCTTGAGCAGAGCGGCTCAGATATCCAGGTCGTTGCCTGACCTGGAGTTTGGCCCCTCCGCTTCCAGGACGAACTGCCAGATCCGCGCGGACGATCTATTGAAGGTCTCAAGCTGCGAGCTTGCACTGCGAGGGGCGGCTGAGGGCCTCCAGGTACGCTCGTGGCGGCTGGCAGAAACGTTTCGTCGGGCAGGTGAAGATGGCGGGCTGCGAGGAGGGCGTCATGGGAGAAGCGCTGGTGATTGAGGCGGACGGCTCGGTGCGCGGCACCGTCCTGCCGGAGGATGCCGCCGCACACCGTGCCGCCGTCCAAGGCCTGGTGGGCGGATTTGCCGATCAGGGCCGCTACCACCGGCATGTCCTGCTCCACGTGCGGGGCGACGGCGCCCCCCAACCGAATCTGGTGGCGTGGGCACTGGCGTCGGCGTGGCGCGGGGCCGAGCTGGACTACTGCCTGTATGGCACCGTGGTGGTGACCGGCAGCGGGATCGGCGAGTCGCTGCCGTTGGAGGTTCCGGGACAGGTACACGCGGCCAGCGGAGCGGTTGCCGCGATCGCGGCGGAGTGGCGCGGCCGCCGCCCTGCCTCCGAGCGGGCTGCTCTGGCCGAGCTTCTCGCCGACGTCCGCCACGCGGTCCTCAGCACCGTCTGACCCCGGTCGGCTGCTACGCCTCGTTGTCCGCGGCGGCGACACCCGCCCCGGTCACGCGCACCAGGTCCTCCAAGAACGCGGGGTAGCTGGTGGCCATGGACTCTCACCCCGTGATCAGAGTTTCGCCCTCAATGGCACACGCCGCGGCGACGGCGGCCGCCACCCCGAGCCGGTGGTCTCCGTGACTGTCCACGATGCCCGGCCGGAGCTTCGCGCCGTCCTCGGTCACTGCTACCGTCACGCCGAACGCGCGAAGCATGCCGCAGGTGTGCGCGATCCGGTCGCTCTCCTTGGCCCGCAGCTCACCGGCGCCCGAGATGACCGTGGTGCCCTACGCGACCGCCGCGGCGACTGCGAGCACCGCCACCTCGTGCACGATGCCCGGGATGTCGGCTGCTGTCAGCTCCACCGCCCGCAGTGGTGACGACCGCACCGTCAGTGTCCCCGCGGCTGTGTCGAACTCGATCGCGGTGCCCATCCGCCGCAGCACGCCGACGAAGTCGGACCAGCCGAACCCGGTGTAGAGGTGCGCTTGTCAGCAGGCGACGCCGGCCTTGCGCCATGCCACCAGGACTCTATCGAACGCGTTCTTTGCTTCCGGACCGAAAGTTCCTGGGCTCAGCACGAGGGTGGTCATCAGCGTGCGGGCGGCAGGCAGGTCGAGGGTGAGCACCGCAAGGACTCTGTCCAGGGCCTCGATCACGCTGCGCAGATCGGTGCTGTGGAAGCATTCGAGACAATACGACAGCAGGTCGGCCAGGTCCGCGCTGCCGACAGCGATGCCCGCATCGCTGTCGGTGACCTGGACGAGTGCCGTCCGGCAGGCCCACAACGCGTCCAGGGTGTGAGCGGGCAGGGACATGGCCCGCACACGCTCGCAACGGTGGTCGGTGGTGTCGCAGTCACCGACCAGCTCGGCGGCGATCTGCCAGGTCAGGGCTGGCTCCACGTAGCGGGTGTCATCGAGGATGCACGCAGCAGCCGACCCCACGGTCCCGAGGACCCCGCCGACCAGGCGGACATCGGCGGCCCAGGCGAAGCTGGAGGGAAGAAGGACAGGGTGGTCGGGGCTGCTCATGAGGGGCGTCCGGTCCGGTTCGGCATGGTGGCCGCTTCGATGCACTCATAGGGCCCGGGTCCATTCGCCGGGGCGTCCTCCGGCTGGACCACACACGCCTGATCCCACGCCACCCGCACCGTACCAACCTCAACCCGTGCTCCACGTATCGCCATGCCCGCGAAGCTATCCGCGCCTTCCGGCCGGAGAAAGGGCGACGCCAAAGCCTCACCCGAAGGTGTGACGCGGCCTGTCCCGGCATCGAGCCGGACAGCTCAGGTGTCGGGATCGAAGGCGGGGCGCAGCTGGCGCCAAGAGGGTTGGCGCAGCGGTCCGTGCTCCTGACGCGACCCGGTTGCGCCCGTGGCCGGGCCCGTCAGGCGGGATGATGGCGTGCTTCTTCGTCTGCGCGGCTGGTCCCGAGGGTCGCCGCGGGGACGGAGGTGCTGCCGGGCTCGGCCATCGGCTCCTCGGGCGGCTGGGGTACGGAGAACTTCACGGGCAGGTCGACGCCAAGGTCGGCACGGCTTCCGAGACACGTCGTCGGGTCCGGGTCGCTCGGCTGGGGCGTCGGCTCGGACATGAGGTTGCCCCGCCCGGCTCGCATTCGGGGTCGAAGATGTTGCAGCCAGCAGACCGCGGTGCGGGCCTATCGGCGGTTGTCGTTGATGAGTTCGAGGTAGCGGGCATAGTGCATGTCCGATCTGTCCCGGTTGCGGATCAGGGTGCCCTCCTCCATGCGGTAGGTGCGGTCCGGGTCGCCCTTGAAGGAGAGCCAGTTGAAGGAGGTGGTCACCCAGGCGTCGTCGAAGAGGAGGATCTTTGCGTGGTTGCTCTTGAGACGTACCACGTGCAGCTTCTCGGGGTATCGCGCCGCGAGGTTGTTGAGCTTTCTGACGGCATTCGGGTCGGTTCTGTTCTCGCTGTCGTCGTAGCCGTAGGCGATGTCGACCTTCACGCCCCGCTGCAGTCGGCGTTCCAGTTTGGCGACGAATGCCGTGGTGACGATCGCGCCGGTGATCCACGGCGAGATGATCAGGATGCGTTTCCGGGTGCTGGTGAGGGCTTCGTCGAGGAGCTCGGGGTGCTCGAAGACGCCGATTGCGCGGATCTCCTCTGCCTGCGGCTCTTGGGCCTCAGGCTCTGAGGGGAGGGGTGTCGGGGAGTTGAGCTGGACGGCGGCCTGCTCTGCGCGTTTCTGGGTGACCTCCTGCAGGGGGATTCGGGCCTTTTCGAGGTCGGGTTCCAGCAGGGGGCGCTGAGGTTCGGGCTCTACGTTGATGCCGAGGCCCTTGGCGCCGCCGAGGCCGATCAGTTCGATTTCGTGGCGGTCGCTGAGTTCGCCGTCGATGACGACACCGAGTTCGATGTCGGCGCGTTCGGCGTCGGCGTAGACGAGGAGCTTGACGGGCAGGACGTGGTGGGTCCGGGTCTGGGTGATGCTTTTGACCTGCAGGACTTCGCGGGTGGTGGTTCCGTTCTCCTGAAGGAAGGTGGTGATCTCCTCGGCTGTCACCTCACCGTCCTCGATGGGACCGGACCGCGCGGCGGGCAGCGTGATCATTCCGGCTTCGGTGGCCACGTCCCGGGCGATGGTGCTGCGGCGGCTGTAGGGGGAGGCCCGCCACAGCATCTGGTCGAAGACGAGGGACTGGCTGACCCGGACCGGGACGATGGCGGCCGCCTTCGTCGCGGTGAAGCGGCCCTTCTCGGTCAGGCGCAGCCGTGGAACGGGCGCTGTGCCGGGCACGGGAGCGGTCCAGCGCAGGTCGTCGGAGCCGAAGAGGACCGCCACGGTCTGGTTGACCATGGCGACGTCCAGGCCGAGGAACCCGGCGATGGATTCCGGTGTCCTCGCCCCTTGGTCAACGAGCCGCAGGACGTACTCCTCCAGCAGGGGGATGTCCTTGCTGTCCTGGGCGAGGACCTCGGCGGTGATGCGGGCGACGGGCAGGGCCGCGTCGACGATGCCGACGAGGTCGAAGCCGGTGCGGGCATTTCCGAAGCGGACGGCCAGCAGGCTGTCCTCACTGAACGGTGGCATCGCGGATCTCGCAGTCTTCCGGGTGGCTGCTCATGTAGTCGAGGACGTTGCGCAGGGCGCCGGGTTTGCTGCGGCAGAAGCCGGCATCCCCGACGATGATCAGCCCGAACCGGGCGCGGGAGAGGGCGACGTTGATGCGCCGCCAGTAGGGCTGCCCCAGGAACCCGAACCGGCCGTCGGAGTTGCTGCGGGTCACGCAGAAGACCGCGAGGTCGCATTCGCGGCCCTGCACGGCATCGACGGAGAGCACCTCGGGCGTGAAGTGCCTCAGATTCTTCTTGGCCAGCTGCTTCTTGAGCGTCTCGACCTGACGGCCGTAGGGCGCGATGACCAGAACCTCCAGGGGCTTGCCGGCGGGCGGCTGGACAGCCCCTTTCCCGATTGCGTAGTCGATGACCTCCAGACGCTTCTCCGCGATCTGCGCTTCGAGCCGGTTGGAGACACTGGTCTCTGTGCCGGACCGCTCCGTCTCACGCCGCCCCGGATGAAAGCTGGTGTCCATCCAGAGCATAGGCCGGTTGATGCCTCTGTACCCGTCCAGCTCGTGCGGGTTGGGGGAGAGCAGCTCGTTGTCGTAGAAGCAGCTGCTGATCATGTTGCCGATGGCGGGCGTCATCCGGTACTGCTCGCGCAGCAGGTGCTTGACCGGCGGCTGTGTGTTGTCCGCCAGGTGCTGGAACAGCGTCGTCTGTACGATCTCCGGGGTCAGCTGGTGGTCTTCCATGGCCTTGCCGTTGCGCAGCAGGTCCTCGTCGATCGGTGGGAGCTGCCTGGTGTCCCCCACGAGCACCCACCGCTTCGCACGGGCCAGCGGGACCAGCGCCTCGGTCGCGGTCGCTTTCGATGCCTCGTCGAAGATGCACAGGTCGAAGTCCAGGGTGCGTGCTGCCGGATGCCCCAAGAAGCCCAGGGCTGTGCCGCCCACCACGTTGCGGGTCCGCAGGAAGCTGGCGATCAGGTGCGGGTCGCTGCCGATCCGATTGAGCCATTCGCCCTGCAGGCGCAGCAGGCGCATGAGAGCCTGTCCGGCGCCGGCTGCCGGAAACAGGGCCTCGACGGCGTCCCGGCATTCCCGCGCGGTCATGGCCTCGCGCAGGGTGAGGTCGCCGTCCAGGGCGCTCTGGATCTCGGCGACCAGGGTCGCGCGCTGTTCGAGGAGTGTCTCCTTGCGGGCGCCGGCGGTGACCGCTTCCTCTCCCAGTTCCCTTGCGGAGGTGGTGCGGTCGGGCAGAGGCTGGGCAGTCAGTTCCGCGAGCCGGTCCTCGACGTGGGCGAGGTCGGCGGCGACGGCGGCCGCCTCCTCCAGCAGGAGTGCCGCCTTCAGGTGTCGTGACTCCAGCTTCTGCCGGGTCGCGACCGATTCCAGGTGTCTCTCCGCCCGGGCCCGAACGCTCTGCGTCCACTTCTTGACCTGCCGGTCCAGCAACAGCGTCTGCGCGGCGGGATCGATGCGCGGATCGTCGGGGCGGCCCAGGCGCACCAGGCCGTCGATACCCGCCTCTTCCAGACGGCGCAGCGCGTTGTCGATGGCGATGTGGGTCTGGCTGACGATGAGGATCCGTGCGTCCGGCTTGCGGCTGAGGGTCTGCTCGACGATCTCCGCGATCACCGTGGTCTTGCCGGTGCCGGGTGGGCCCTCGACCAGGACCAGGTCCTGTGTCCCCAGCGCGTGCGCGACAACATCGCGTTTGCTCTGGTCGAGGTCGGTGCGCAGCCAGGTGGTGACCTCGGCCGGAGGCAGGACCGGCATCTCCTGCGGTTTCTCGATGATCTTGCCCAGGTGGGGGTTGCTGCTCTGCTGGGCGGCGACCATGGACAGCGCGTCGCGCTGCCGGTTGATGGCGCTCTGGCTGGGGCCGAGGAAGGGCAGCAGGTAACCGCGGCGCGGCAGCGTCGTCTTGGCGCGAGTCATCCGGAGCTGGACGGTGTCCTCGGTCCGACCGGTGACGACACCCCGGTCGATGGGCCGACTGTAGGGGTATTCCACGACCGACCACTCGTCGCCGATCTCCACCACCGTTTCGGTGGCGCCCAGGCGGAAGGACCGCGTGTACGAGGTGCCCTCTGTCCTGTCGTAGGCGACGGGCTGCCGCCCGTTCGCCGCGATCTCCTCGCGGGCGTCCAGGACGTGCCGCCATCCGTCGAAGAGTTCCCCGAGGTTCTGCCGCCGGTCCTCACGGCCCTTCTCCTGGCGGGCCTCCACATGCGTGTCGAGGCCCGCGAGCAGTACGTTCAGCCCGCGGTTGGCGGGGTCCTCGCCGGGATCGTAGAAAGTCCAGCTCAGAATCGGATCAAGCTTGAGCGCAGACTCCCGGCGCTTCGCCAGCCACTCCTCCGGCCGCTCTTCCGCGGACACGATGACGCGCCTGTCGGAGTTTTTGTCGTCACCGACCATGCGCAGGAACAGCTTCCGGCCGAAGACCCGCACCATCTGGGTATCGGCCTCTTTCGTGGCCGGGTTCCAGCCGTAGTCGACGTGCACCGTGCCCGAGATGTCGGACGCCACCTCCGACTTGGCGCGCGCCATGACCTGGTCGAGGTTCAGTTCCTCCCCCTCCGGCACGGTGACGAGCTTCTCTGCGGCACTCTTGGTCATCTTCAGCCACACCGAGTTGCGCTGACGCGCGTCACGATTGCCGCACCGTCGCTCCGCCTCCAGCAGCTGGTGTTCCAGCACGATGGCGTTGGCCGGCCTGTTCCGCGGTTCGAGGTCGATGCAGGACTTCAGAATCGCGCGGACATCGGTGTCCATCTCCAACTCGTCCAGAGCGGACAGCAGCCCGGGATAGTCGCGGGCTTTGCTGTTGGACAGAACCTGGATGGCCAGCACGGCGTACGCGTAGACGTCCCTGACCCAGCCAAGGCTGCTCTTCTCCAACGGCTTGTACAGGTTGGAACCGTAGTCAGCGACCGTGTGGTCCGTCGCGGGCGCCGCCGCCGTCTCCATGACCTTCGCGATCCCGAAGTCGGCTAGCTTGACCGTTCCGTCGCTGGTCAGGAGAACGTTTCCGGGCTTGATGTCCCGGTGCTCCACCCGCTGCTCGTGAGCGTAGGCGAGTGCGGATGCCAGCGGCCGGCCGATCCGGGCGAAGTAGGCAGGCCAGTCCAGCGGCCGGCCCTCGCTCATCTCGTCCTTCAGACTCCTGTCGACCCACTCCAGGACGATGAAGTACTGCTTCATCCCCTCGTCCCAGCCCGAGTCCAGCATCCGCACGATGTTCGGATGCGTCAGCGCCCGCAACGAGGCCGTCTCACGGTCGAGGAAAATCCGCGTGCTCTCCTCGTCGTCGCGCCGCTTGAGCAGTTTCACCGCCGCGTAAGCGCCCTCCGCGCTCAGGACATCCACCGCCTTGCGCACCTCGGACATGCCGCCCTGGCGCTTCTCCGCCTGCGGCAGCAGATGAAACCGCCCGTTGATCATGCCGGTCACACGCGGCTCCTCACCCATCAACTGCCAGTCATCCTGCCGTCCTTGACCATCATTTCAGTAGATCACCGTCTAGGGTTCGGCTTCTTCTCCAAACGGCAAGGAATGATCCATCAGGAACGGGCGGCATCACCCACTACCGCGCGCCCTCCGGGACTGCTGCGGTTGCAGACGCGGCCGCAGTGCTCATCACGCTCCACGCATAGGTGATTTCGACTCGCCTGGACAGGCTTTCAGACATCTCCTCGAAGGCTGTCGAGTTGTTGCTCTGTCAGCGCCAGTGCAACCTCCGACTGGTTGAGCGCGTGCTCGCCGTCCTTGATGCGCCACAACAGGCGCTGCACAGGTGAGGCGTCCGCTTCTTGGAGCGCCAGTTCGCCGAACTCGTGCAGTTCTGCGTACGCGCCCTGCAGTTGCTCTTCATGGTGTGCCGACCGGACTCTGAGTCGGCCAGCCCGCTCTTCCCACCAGTGCACCCGCGACTCGCGGTCGAGCGCGGTCCTCCCTTCGATCCAGGCACGGAGCTCGGCCTGGTCGACGTCACGGGGAAGTCCTGTGCCGAAGGGTCCTTCGGGTTCCGGCATGTCGATGGGGATGTGCGCCAGCAGCACCGCGGGGGTCGTGTTGAGCGCATAGGCGAGCGCTACGAGGTCGTCGACTGTTACGGGGCGCGCGCATCGCTCCATCTCTGCAATGGCGTCGGCCGGGATCGGGTGGCCGAGCACCAGGAGTACGTAAGCCAGCTCATCACAAGTCAGCTCACGCAACTGGCGGTAGTGAGTGATGGCGTCGGACACAGCAAGGGATGTCGGAAAGGGCGACGGCATGCACCGATCGTAAACGAGCACAAAATGACCTTTGAGCCGCAGGACGGCGGGCGACGCATTGCAGCTGGACGCAACCCCCCGACCTGGGACCGGAGGCCGATGGCGTGCGGAGTCTCAGCGACGGCAGCGCCAGTGGACGCACCGGAAGGCCATCTCGCTTGGCCGGGCGCGGCGTTGCTCGTGGGCACTTCTGAACAGCTGACACCTGACGACACATGCGAGCTGTTCGAGTGGATGGTGCCGGAGGTGCCGTCGCGGCCTCCGGGTTGGGGTCGCTTCGCCACGCCGGATCAAACATAGAGGCCGACTGGACAAGCAATCAGCAATAACACTCACAGGACACACGACGCCATTGACGAGTTGATACACGAGTCTATAGGCTTTAGGAATAAGCATTGATAGGTGCGTATCGGAAGCACCCACTCGTGAGGACTTGGCATGCCCCCCACGCTCCACATCAGAGGCCGGAGCTATGGGCGGTCCGGCTTCACGACGCGTCGCAATTCGCACCTCACGTTTCTAGCTGACCGCGACGTGTCGGACGCTCCGCGCCGTCCTCGCAGTCACCCCGATCGACTGCCGACTCCTTGCCCTGGATGAGACCCGGCAGGGAAGGAGAGACATGACAACCCCCAGGAAGTCGAATCCCGTCCTTGAAGCGCACTACAACATCAAGGCCGCGACGGTCCTTCTCGGACTGGCCACTGAGGACCCAAAAGACAAGCGAGGGCAGAGGTGGTTGCGCGATGGGGTCAACCAGAAAGTCGACCCCTTCCCACACACCCGCATGTCTGGCCAGCTGGTGTTCACCGAGTCCCACCTCGCCGAAATCTCGGTGCGCCACGAGAGCCGGGTCCACGGCAATACCGGCAGGCGCAAGAGGCGCGCGATGAGCCCCCGGTCTGTGGCAAAACCGGCAAGCGCAAGAGGCCGGCAGCAAGCCACCGGTCCACGGTAGTGCTGCGCCCGCCGCCCCCAGGTCACAGTGAGGCCGCCCAGCACGACCAAGCCCGGAGCGGCCTCCGAGGGCTATCCACCGACACGACAGAATTGGGTCCTGTGGAGTGCTGACAGACAGGAATGCCTGCACGCGCTCCGCAATCCAAATCGACAGTGACAAGGGGTACGTATGCCGTGGATAGAGTGGCGAGGGAAAAGCTGCCGAGTCCGATGGGAAACCGGGAAGGTTCATCCCGAGACAGGCAAGAAGCTGGTCGACTCGAAGTCGAGTACCGAGTGGACCGAGGACGAGGCCTACAACTATGGACTCGACCGTGAGTCAGATGTCCGCAACGATCGGTACCTCTCGCGTCGTGACGGGTCCGTCCTGATGCAGGAATACTGTCAGACCTGGCCCGACACCCTCGACGTCGGGCACCTCCGGGACAAGGCAATCCGTTCCATGATCCGTCTGTACATTGTGCCCCGCTGGGGAGAAACAGCCGTGGGCGACATCAAGTCTTCCGCCTATCGGGCCTGGAGGAAACAGCTCAAGGCGCTCCCCAACGTGGGCGAAAAGTACGGGGAGGAGATCCTCACGGTCTTCTCGATGCTCATGGACGACGCCGTCGATGATGAGCTGCGGACTTCCTCCCCTGTACCGAAGGCGGCGAAGCAGAAGCGCGGCAGGTACAAGAAGAAGAAGCGGGAGAAGAAGCGGGAGATGCGCATCGAGGATGTGCATCAACTCGCCTGCAATGCACTGACCTTCTGGGGCTTCCCCGGCTACGTGTTCATCTGGACGATGGCCATGACCGGGATGCGGCCTGGCGAGTTGTACGCACTCCGTCGCGAGTTCTGTCACCCAGCCTGGCCAGCGGCCGATCCAGACCCTGACCGGCGAGAAGAGGCGCTGGAGCGTTACGCCGGCCCGGACGCGATGCCGGCGGTACGGGTGCAGTGGCAACATCAGCGGGAACGCGGCCAGTTAAAGCTGTTTCCACCGAAGTACGAGTCATACCGTGACTTGGTGATTCCACGGTTCCTGGCGGACCTGCTGGAGATGCTTTTGAGCAGCCATGACAGCGAATGGGTCTTTCTGTCCATACGTGGTGGTCTGCTGGCGAACGCGAACTTTACCTACCACTACTGGAGGCCCATCGCCGACGGAAGGTCGGTCCATGAGAACTTCGACAGGACCAGGCTGGGGCGGAAGCAGAGGGTGCGCTCGCCTCGGCCGCTGCCCAGGATTCCTGCGACGCCATACGCGCGCAAGCGCCTGTACCTGGTGCGGCACGGGCACAAGGAGTGGATTGACGAGGTTGGCGGTGGGCACGCCCGGGTGGCGGTCGAGTCGCGGATGGGGCATGAGGTCGCCGGTGTTGAGGGGCTGTACAGCAACGTCACCACGACGATGGAGCGCCGCATGATGGAGTCGTTGCAGATGCGGTGGGAGCGGTTCGTTGTGACGCTGGACCCCGAATGGCTGCCAGTACCTCCCACTTCCCTCCCAGTCGATCTTGAAGAATGGATGAAAGCCCAGGTCAAGGCGGCAAAGAGCGATGACTGATGAACTGGTTCATGAAGTTCATCACGACCAAGAGCTTCATGCCGTTCGTCATCTACCGTGTACTGCTCGGCGTACTGCTGTTTGTGCTGGTGGCCGCAGGTGTACTGAGCCCGCACGCGGGTGAGTCGGCGGGCTAGGGGACCGATGGGGGCACTTTTCAGTGCCCGATCCCACGACTCCAGGTGAAGATTATTAGCTGCCAGGGCACCCGCTGCGGTCTCGGCACAAGCTCCCCCGGGAGAAGGACGCGCCGCCGAAGGCCGATGCCATGCTGTTCGCGCCGCTCAGCTGCACCAGCCTGAACAAGTGGGGCGGAGGCATCTCGGACACACTCGCCATCGGGCTCATCTCCGAGGGCGTACACCTGGGCGTGCCTGCGCCGGCGATGCCCTACTTCAATCAGGTGCAGGGCGGCCGGCTGTGGCCCGCAGCATCGCCGACCTCCGCAGCCAACGTGTGGTCATCCTCGACGGGCCTGACGGGTACGAGTCGCACCCTCCGAAGCAGGGCAACCCGCAGGCCTGCTCCTGGCATCTCGCCCTCGACGCGGTCGGCACCATTGTCAGTCCCTCGCCGTAGCCTGTTCCCATGCCGATCACGCCTTCGCCCACCACCCCTGTGCGCTCCCCCGCCGCGGTGAACTCGGACATCCGCGCGCTGTGGGCGGCCGGCCCGCTGTCGCCGGAGGGCGAGGCGGAGTATCAGCGGCTGCTGGTGGAGTGGGAAGCTGCGGTCCGGGCGGATGTCGTCACAGCAGCGTGATGCACGTCCGCCCCGTCCGGGCGCTGTTCCGGGCGGGGCGGTCTCGTAACTGCGCCCAGCCACAAACTCGAATGCGATGAGTCCACGGTGCTGGGCCGGCATGACAACCGGCGCGGCCCGCCGTGACGGGGGTGACACGGCGGGCCACGGCCGGTGTGACAGGGGCGGCCGAAGCTCGCAGAGGCCCCAGGAGAGACTTAGAATCGAACGTATGCCCGATAGTTCGTCGCGCCTGGTCACGCTGCGCTTCCCCCAGAGAGTGCAGGAGTAGGCCGCTAACAGAACCGGTCGAAGGCTCGGTCGTAGCCGTCGCCGTAGCCGTCGGCGTAACCCCATGCCCAACGATTGTCCTGCTGTACGCTCCGCTGGAACAGGAACCCGGAACGGTCGCAATCGTCCCGCGCGTCCGCAAATCCGTTCCGGAAGCCCTGACGGTAGCCGTCCCGGTAGGAATCGTTGACAGCGTCGTGCACGGCTACTGCCTGCGCAGGTTTGGGGGCGGCCGACGCCTGTGAGGCGAGCGCCGGTGCGACTGCCAGGCTGCCGACGACCAGAGCTGAGCTGAGAACCGCGAACGCCTTGTTGGTGCGCATGGATTTCTCCTTGGGTCTGCGATTACAGGCGTGCCTTTTCAGGCTCCTACGGACATGGCCTCGGCGCGACCTCACTCCGGGCCACCTGGGCACTTCGGTCCGTGCTTGGAAAGGTGGCCCCGACATCAAACGGTGGGGGGTATGTCTGCCCGCCACATGAGCGTGTCGACGCCCCGTCACCGTGCGGGCGACGGGGCGCCTGTGCTGCATCGTCAGGTGTCGACGCCCGTCATGACGCCAGGGCCGGCGCCGACCGACGACCCGCACTGGACCGAATGGTGCGGCGGCCAGTCCCTCATGAGTGCCTTGCACAATCAGCTCGTGGATGAACGCGGCGGCCGACCAAATACGTAACCCGGTCGAAACTGCCTTGGCTGCCGCACTCGACCACGCCGCGGCGGTCGCCGAGGCCATCGACTCCGAGTCGGGCCAGCAGCAGCTACTGGCGGCGCTCAGTGTCGCTGAGACGATCGACGCAGCCGGCAGGGGTGCGCTGCGGTACGCGGCAGCGCTCGGGCTGGAGCCGGGGTTGCTCGGGCCCGCTCCGTCCAACAGGTACACGGGGCAGCCGATTGGCGTCCCTGCCGTGCCCCAGCCGATATCATCTCTCGCACACTATTCGATCACAAATCCGTCACTTCTGGAGCGCATGCCTCATCCGGCCGAAAGGCCCGGCTGCGGTCACTCCTCCATGAACCATCCTCGGGGGGACAACTTGAGCACCCGCACAGTCACTGCCGCGCTCGCTTGCTTGGCTGCCATCGCCCTGGTGGGCTGCGAGCCGGCCACCACGGCCCAGCAGCCCACCACTCCGCCGCCTTCCGTCGCCGCCTCGGCCAGTGCACTGCCGGAGAAGGACGACAAACCTGCCGAGCGCGCCACGGTCGCGAACTTCGTCGGCATGGGACTGCAGTCCGCACAGGACAAGGCGCAGGCCGACGGCTTCTATCTCCTGGCATCCCACGACAGTGCGGGACGCGACCGCATGCAGGCCTTCGACCGGAACTGGAAGGTCTGCTCCCAGAACTACGCGCCGGGGAAGAACATCCCGGTCGACACCAAACTCGACTTCGGCGCGGTGAAGCTTGAGGAGTCCTGCCCGTCCAAGGACGAGAAGGATCCTGCTCCGGCCGGGAACACCATGCCCAACTTTGTCGGAAAGTCCGTCAAGGTGGCGCGAGGAGCTCTCGATTCGGGCGCATCGATCACAGTCACTGATGCCGGCGAAGACCGCATGGTCCTGATGGAGAGCAACTGGAAGATCTGCACCCAGGACCCGAAGCCTGGAGCCGCGCTCAACGGACAACCTGTTGAATTCACTGCGGTCAAGTTCGAAGAGTCCTGCCCGTAGGTATCAGGAAAGCCCTTCCCGCCGCAGCGGGAGGGCGTTGGCACTCGGGATCGTCGTCGAGGGGCGGGGTGCCGGGTTCGAGGAACTGTCCGGCGTACCGCGGCACTGGCTGCTCTCCGGCGAGACCGAGATCCACGAGCGTCCCCATGTCCGCGTCACTGTCGTCGACGGCGGGCTGAGTGCGGCCGGCCCGGCCAACGGGTCAGCGCCTCGCGCGGCGACGGGACAGGTAACCGCCCAGTACCAGCCCGACGACCAGGGTCACGGCGAGTACGCCCCAGAGCGGCAGGGTGACGGTGGGGATCCACAGTTGGATGGCGACCGCCCCGGTGTTCACGGCGATGAACCAGATCGCAAGCCCCGCCAGCGCCACGATCCCGATGGTGCGGATGCGTACGTTCCGGCCCTTGACGGTCAGGGTCGGCGGGGCTTGCGGCCGGGCCTTCTGTGCCATGCGTCCAGTATCGAGCGGTTCAGGGGATTAGTCGCGATGGGCCGGATCCGTCGTGCGCCGGGGCGTGGAGTCGTCGGCAGTGCCCGGCCGCACCCGTACGCCCCGGGGCGACCCGGCCTGCTCCTACGGGTCAGGGTGTGTCGCCCCGCCAGTCCCAGCGGTCGGGGTCGCCGTCCCGCGGCCCGTACTCGGCTCTGCCGCCCGGGCCGAATCGCCCGATCTCGGTGTTCAGCGCCGCTCCCTCGCGCAGCGCCCTTGGCGTCCAGCCGGTCACGTCGAGAAGCAGGCCGTCCAGCGGGCCGCCCACCAGCTCCCGGTAGCTGTGACCCGGCCGGGGTCCCGGGTCGGGATCGTCATGGTCGGCGCCGTACACGCGCCGCTGCCGCATCAGCTCGTCCATGGGGGCAGGATCGCACCCGGCACTGACAATCGCAGGGGCGGAAAGCCTCATGGACCGAACCTGCGCACCAGGTGCGCCTCGATGCCCGCGACCGTCGCCGTGTTGTCGGTGAACAGGAGCCCCCGCATGCCGGCCGCCTCCGCGGCAATGACGTTCACCTCGACGTCGTCGACGAAGAGGCAGTCCGCGGGCCGCACCCGCAACCGGGCGCACGCCAGCTCGTAGGCCCCCGGTTCGGGCTTGCTGATGCCGGTCTCGTGCGAGTACACGATGTCGTCGACCAGATCGCCGAAGCCGTACAGCTGCTGCTCCCTCTCCCGGGCGCCGACAAAACTGTTGCTCAGGATGCCGAGCCGGCAACGGGTGCTGAGGCTCCGTACGTAGGCGATCAGGTCCTCGTTGGGGCTGCCGAGGTACTCGTCCCACAGATCGGCCATGAACGCCTCGGTCCGCGCCGCGTCCAGGCCGAGAACCGCCGCGACCCGTGCCCGGACCTCGGGCTCGGTGATCCTTCCGGTGCTCCCCGCCTCCCAGACGTCTCCCAGCCGCCGATTCATGGACCCCGCCGGCAGGCCGAGCCGCCGCTCCCACTCCTGGTCCCACCCCGTTGCCGGGGTCGTCTCCAGCACCCCGCCGATGTCGAACATGACGCAACGCGTTTCCATCCGGGCCTCTCCCTCTCCTTGGATCCGGGCGCCCACGCTGGGGCCTGCCCGGAGGGGAAGGTCAAGGACCGAGGCAGCGGGCCCCTGGGCGGCAACCGGACCGGACGCGCCGCCTCCGGCGTCAGCAACGCCGTCCGCCACGGCCGACCCGGGTGGGGTGCGTCCCGGATCTTCCAGGCAGATAGGGTCGAAAGTCCCTGCCGCGCGCTGTCCGCGTGTACCAGCCTGGGACATGCACCGCCGGAATCTGGAGGCACTTCATGACCAGCACCGACCATCCCGTGATCGCCGCAGTCGACGGCTCTCCGCACAGCCGCGAGGCACTCGACTGGGCCGCCCACGAAGCCGTACGGCGAGGGCTCGGGCTGACGATCGTGCATGCCCGGACGCCCGACCGGCGCGTCGACCAGCACACACTGCGGCGCGAGGCGGAGGAGCTGCTCGACCGGTCCGCCCGAAGGGTCACCGAGATCGCTCCGGAGCTGAGCCCGTCGACGCTGACCCCGCTGGACTTCCCTTCGGCGGCGCTCACCTCGCTCAGCCACAACGCCTCGCTGGTGGTCGTCGGCTCGCGCGGTCTGGGCGGCTTCCGGTCCCTGATGCTCGGCTCGAACAGCCTGGCCACCGCGTCGATGGCCGCGTGCCCCGTCGTCGTGGTCCACAGCGGACCGTCGGACGAGGACGCCGCGGAGGCGGCGGGAACACATCCCGACATCGTCGCGGGGGTG
The DNA here is from genome assembly GCF_040611955.1 of Streptomyces sp. NPDC006510. Taxonomy (NCBI): domain Bacteria; kingdom Bacillati; phylum Actinomycetota; class Actinomycetes; order Kitasatosporales; family Streptomycetaceae; genus Streptomyces; species Streptomyces sp. NPDC006510. The sequence continues at coordinate 45,872 of NZ_JBEXPH010000037.1, forward strand.
GCCGCCGACGAGAGCAGCGAAGCGGTTCTCGAGTTCGCCTTCGAAACCGCGGCCTCCCGGCCCGGTGCGCGACTGCGGATCGTGCACGGCTGGACGATGTTCTCCTCGATGCTCTCCGGCGGCCCCGTCTTCGACCGGGACGCGGCGGCGAACTCGGCCGAACGGACCCTCGCGGAACTCACCGCCGGGTGGCGGGAGAAGTTCCCGCAGGTCGAGGTCGTCCGGGAACCGGTCGGCGGCTCCGCCTCACGCACCCTGGTCACGGCATCGGCGACCGCGGCGCTGACCGTGATCGGGCGGCGCCGGGGCGGCGAGTCGCTCGGGCTCGGGCTCTCCCCCGTCGCGCAGACCACGCTCACCCACGCGCTCGGCCCGGTAGCCGTGGTGCCCTGCTGACGACAGCGCCACCCCGCCGTGCGTGCACGCCCCTTGGCCTCGCACGCCGGCGGGCAGACACTGACCCGATGACTCAGCGCGTGGATCTCGCGACCGTGATGGACCGGCTGTCCATCGATGCAGTGATCACCGGCTACGCGGTGGCGGTGGACGACGGCGAATGGGCGGACTACCGGGCCCTGTTCACCGCGGACGGCCGCGCCGACTACCGCGGCGCCGGTGGTGTCGAAGGGCCGGCGCCCGAGGTCGCCGAGTGGCTGGCGCAGACCATGCGGCTCTTCCCCGTACGTCAGCATCTGATCGTCAACCGCCGGCTCGAACTCCAGGACCTGGGCGGTTACCCGGGCGACCGCGCCGAGGTGCGGGCCGACTACCTGAACCCGATGCGGCTGGAGAGCACCGCGGACGGTGGGAGCGGCTCGGAGGCCGGCGACGCGGAGGTACGGGAGACCGCGCCGAACTTCGTCTCCGGCGGGCGGTACACGTTCACGCTGTCGCGCACGGACAGCGGCTGGCGGATCCGTACCGTGACCGTCCACGAGAAGTGGCGCGGCCCCGCAGGTCCCTTCCCCGTGTCCCCCGTGGGCTGAGCCGGTCCACCGGCGCTTCCGCTTCCCGGCGCCGGGAAAGAACTGCGGAGCGGAGCACCAGGGGGGAGACTGCTCATCAGACAGGACGAGGAGGCGCGGCATGCGGATTCCGGCCGGTCGGAGCGGACAGTGGGCACGGATGCTGCGGTCCGGCCGGTGGCGCGGCTGCCTCGCGCTGCTCGCGGGCGCGCTGCCCGCACTCGCGTTTCCCGCCCCTTCCCTGTGGTGGCTCGCCGGGGTCGGCCTGGTTCCGTGGCTGCTGCTGATCCGGTCCGCCGGTACGGGGCGCCGGGCCGCGCTGGACGGCTGGCTCGGCGGCATCGGCTACATGCTCGCGGTGCATCACTGGCTGATGCCCAGCCTCCATGTCTTCATCGTGATCCTTGCGGCCCTGCTCGGTCTGCTGTGGGCTCCGTGGGGGCTGCTGGTCTTCCGGATGCTGGGCGGGCCGGTGTCCGCAGCGGCTGTGATCCCCGCGCTCGTCGTCGTGCCCTGCGGCTGGCTGATGATCGAACTGGCCCGTTCCTGGGAGGCGCTCGGCGGTCCCTGGGGGCTGCTCGGCGCAAGCCAGTGGCAGGTGGCTCCCGCGCTCCGGGTGGCGTCCGTGGGCGGAGTGTGGCTGGTGAGCCTCGTGGTGGTGGCGGTGAACACCGCTGTCGCCCTGCTGTTCGTGACCGCGGCCGCCCGGGCGATGGCCGCGGTGGGCATCGTGGTGTGCGGTCTGGCCGTGGGAGCGATGGCGAGGTGGGCACCGCAGCCCGAGGAGTCGGGGGTGGCCAGGATCGCCGTCGTGCAGCCGGGGGTGGTTTCCGGGGCGCACAGCGCCGAGCGCCGGCTCGCCCTCAGTGAGCGGCTGACCGGCTCGCTGGCCGGGCGCGATCTCGATCTGGTGGTCTGGGGCGAGAGCAGTGTGGGGGTGGATCTCGCCCGGCGCCCGGACGTCACCGCCCGGATCGCCGCCCTCTCGCGCCGGGTGGGCACGGACGTGCTGGTCAATGTGGACGCCCGGCAGACCGACAGCTCGGGCCGGACGGGGATCTTCAAGTCGGCGGTGCTGGTGGGTCCGGACGGACTGACCGGGGACCGCTACGACAAGATGCGGCTGGTGCCGTTCGGCGAGTACATCCCGGCCCGGTCGGTGCTCGGCTGGGCCACGTCCATGGGCCGGGCGGCGGGCGAGGACCGGTTGCGGGGCACCCGGCAGGTGACGATGACGCTGCCCGGGACCGACGGCGGGAACGGCCTGCGTATCGGACCGCTGGTCTGCTTCGAGTCCGCGTTCCCCGATATGAGCCGTCGGCTCACCCGGGACGGTGCGCAGCTGCTGGTCACCCAGTCGTCCACCTCCTCGTTCCAGCACGGCTGGGCACCCTGGCAGCATGCCTCGCTCGGGGCGCTGCGGGCCGCCGAGAACGGCCGCCCGGTGGTGCATGCCACGCTCACCGGCGTCAGCGCGGTGTACGGCCCGCGGGGCGCACGGGTCGGTGCTCCGCTCGGTACGGACACGAGCGGGGCCGCCGTGTTCGACGTACCGCTGGCGACCGGCACCACGCTCTATGTGCGGCTGGGCGACTGGCCGGTGCAGGGGGCGGCGGCGGTGCTGGTCCTGTTCTGCGCCTCCGAAGCGGTCCGGTCACGCATGAGGCGTGGCCGGGTCGGGCCGGCCGGGGTGACGGGTGAGGCCGCTGCGGAGGCCGCCGAGCCGATCGTCCGCTCGGGGCCGTGAGCCGGGAGCGAGCGGCCGGACCGGACAGTGCGGGGCGGTACCGGCCAGGACTATCCGGGGCCGTTCACCGAGACGATGTTCCCCCGGGCGTCGACGGTGAGCGCGACCCGCTCGACCTTGTTGGTCACGGCCAGCGCCAGCCACACGGCGCCCCAGAGGAAGCAGGTGAACACCATCAGGATGGCGTGCAGCACATGGTTCAGCCGGTTTCCCCGGACCATGACGACCTGTGTCCGGGAGCGCGATTCCACCCGCCAGCCGTCGGCGATCCGCTGGTTGACCGCCCAGTCGAGGATCAGACCGCGCTGCATCGCGTCGGGCGGCCGCCCGTCGGCCGAGTAGTAACCCGGCGGCGGCTGGAGCGCTCCCCAGCCCTTTGGTTCGTCGTGAGGTCTCACGAGGTCACCTCCACGGGCCGGTGGTCCATCACCCCAGCCTGCATCGGGGCAGGGCCCGACGCATCCGGAAACCGCCGGGCCCGGCTGCCGCACAAGGGCGCAACGCCGCTGCCTGACAGCCCTCAGACGCAGTCCAGGTCGCGCAGGATGCGTTCGCACAGTTCGTGTGTCCGCAGGGCGTCCGCGGCGCTCAACACCTTTCCGGCGCGTACGGCGTCCAGGAACGACAGCACGCTCTGTTCGATACCGCGCTGACGGGCCACCGGCACCCAGTCGCCGCGCCGCCGTACGGTCGGCTGCCCCTTGTGATCGATCACTTCGGCGAGGTTGACGACCTCGCGCTTGGAGTCCTGGCCGGAGACCTCCAGCCGTTCCTCGGTCGAGCCGCTGAGCCGGTTCATCGTGCCGATGGCGGTGAACCCGTCACCGGACAGCTGCAGCGCGACATGGTGCATCAGGCCCTCGCGGATCCGGGCCTGTACGGCGGTGTGCTCGACCGGCCCCGGCACCAGGAAGCGGAGGGTGTCGACGACATGGATGAAGTCGTCGAGCACCATGGTGCGCGGGTCCTCCGGCATGCCCACCCGGTTCTTCTGCATGAGGATCAGCTCGCGCGGGTGCTCGGCGCACTGTGCGTAGCCGGGCGCGACCCTGCGGTTGAAGCCGACGGCGAGGCTGGTTCCGCGCTCCTCGGCGAGGCTCACCAGCCGCTGGGAATCGGCGAGTTCGTAGGCCAGTGGCTTGTCGACGTAGGTGGCGACGCCGGCCTCCAGCAGCCGGGCCACGATCTCCGGATGCACGGCGGTCGGAGCGTGGACGAACGCGGCGTCCAGCCCCTGGGCGATCAGCGATCCGAGGTCGGTGTGGCGCTGCCCGGCCGGAATCCGGTGGGCCTCGGCAACCGCGGCCAGGGTGGCGGGTGTACGGGTCTGCAGATGCAGTTCGACCCCGGGCAGGGTGGTCAGAACCGGCAGATATGCCTTCTGCGCGATGTCGCCGAGCCCGATGCAGCCGACCTTCACAGGGGTCTCCCTCTCACTGTTCGGTGCCCGCCGGCGCGGTGTCCACCTCGCGAGGGGCAGCATACGTGTGCTGCGGCGGCTGCCAGTCGGCTATCCCGTCGAAGGTGCGCAGGACGATGGTGGGCCCGAAGCGCGATACGGCGGAGAGCAGCGCGTCACGCATCGCGACGGCGGGTGCGCTGGTCAGCCGCATCAGGCGCGAAGTCGTCGCGGCCTTGCGGACGATGGCCGAAGTGCGGGGCAACCGGTCGGCGGTGTACCCCGCCGCCCCGGCGCCGAGGTCACCGCCCGGCGTCAGATGGTGGGCGAGCACGATCGCGTCCTCGACGGCCTGGTTGCCGCCCTGACCGAGGCTCGGCGCCATCGCGTGCGCACAGTCGCCGACGAGGACGGTGCGGCCCCGGTGGAAGGACGGCAGGGGATCGATCAGCTGGTGGACGTCGTTGCGGAGCACCTGTCCGGGATCGGCCGCGGCGATGATCGCCGGGATCGGGTCGTGCCAGCCGCCGAACCGGCGCATCAGCTCCGCCTTCTCGTCGTCGGCGGCATGGGCCCCGGCTGGGGCGACAGCGGCCCCGTAGGCGTAGATCCGGCCGTCCTTGAGCGGCTGGGTGCCCCAGAGTGCGCCGCGCCCCCAGGTCTCGTGCGGGGCGAAGGGCCGCTCGGGTGCGGGGACGACGATGCGCCAAGTGGTGAATCCGGCGTACGAGGGTCCGGGGTGGTCCGGGAAGAGCGTGCTTCGTACGGACGAGTTGATGCCGTCGGCGCCGACGACGAGGTCGGCCTCGATGCTCCCGGCCGCCGTCCCGACCACGGCGGGCGCACCGTCCGCCGTCCCCGGGTCCAGCAGCTCCGCGGCGGTGCCGGTCCGGACGGTGCCCTCGGGCAGCCGGGCCACGAGTCGGTCGACGAGGACGGCCCGGTGCAGCAGGACGATCGGGCCGCCGAACCGCTCGGCCGCGGCGGCGCTGTCCGTACGGGAGAGCCAGCGGCCGCCCGGGACCCGCATGCCACCTTCGCCCTGCCAGGCGGCGAGGGCCCTGATCTCGTCGCCCATGCCGATGACGTCCAGGGCGCGCTGGGAGTTGGGTGCGAGGGCGATCCCGGCCCCGACGGGTTCCAGGGAGGCCGCCCGCTCCAGGACGGTGACCCGCCAGCCGCAGCCGTGCAGGGCCACCGCCGCCGTGAGGCCGCCGATTCCACTGCCGATGACGACGGCATGGGGCTTGTCCATGATTCCTCCACGATTTCTCGGGATCCACGGAACTCCGGAGCTCCGTAACTACATCCGTAGTAACGGCTTCACCGTACTACGGATGTAGTTCCGGAGGTAGGTTGGCCCCATGGCCACACGCACCACCGGTACTTCCCGGGCCGATCTCATCGCCGATGCCGCCCTCGCACTCCTCGCCGAACGCGGGATGCGCGGGCTGACCCACCGCGCGGTGGACGAGCGCGCCGGACTCCCCCAGGGCTCGACGTCCAACCACGCGCGGACCCGGCAGGCCCTGCTGGAGGCGGCGGTACGACGGCTGGCGGTACGCGAGGCGCGCGTGCTCGCCCCCGGCGAACTCCCGGTTCCGGGCGCCACCCCGGAGAACGGCCCGGCCACCCCGGGGAACGCCCCGACCGCCGGGGCAGAGGCGCTGGTCGCCGGTCTCGCCCTGGCGCTGCACCGCTACCTCACCCGCCACCCCGAACTGCTGCTCTGCCGCTACGAGTTGGCCCTGGAGGCGACCCGGCGCCCGGAACTGCGGGAGTTCTACGACGCGACGGGCCGGCAGTTCCGCGAACCGCTGATGGCGCTGATGACGGCCGCCGGGTCGGCCGAGCCCGAACGGCATGCCCTGTCCCTGGTGGCCTGGTGCGAGGGCCTGATGTTCTCGTGCGCCGCGGGGTCGTACAACCGCTCCGTACCGAGCGAGGAGGAACTGCGGACCGGCTTCGCCGAACTGCTGAGCGGGATGCTGGGGCCACACTGGGCGCTGCGCTGACTGGGCGTCACTCTTGCGGGCCAATCCCGGCCTCCCGGCTCCGCGGAGCCGGGTCCGCACAGCAGAGTTGATCAGGTGCAACGAACCAGAATCACGGTGAGCCTCCTGGTGGGCATGGCCGTCACGACGCTGTCCGGCTGCGTTTCCGTACAGCCGCAACCCGACCTTCCGCCCCGGCCCCGAGCCAGTGGGCCCGCCCAGGACCTGGCACCGCAGATCGTGCTGCCACCCGTCCACGACTCCCTGGAAGACGTGCCGGCCCCCGAGCCGTCCGCGTCCCGCCCGGCGAACGGCGCACCGCCGGACGTCCGCCACCCCGCGCCTCACGCACCCCGGCAGCGGTACCCGGCCGCCA
>NZ_JBEXPH010000038.1:0-51971 GCF_040611955.1 Streptomyces sp. NPDC006510
GGCGTGGAGGCGCCCGGGCGCGGGGTGTGGTCCACGCCCCCGACCGGGCCGGCCCACGTCCCGCACACCTACCGGCAGCCGTATCCCGCTCCCCGCCCCGAGACGCCCGCCGAGACCACCACCCGGCTGCGCCCGATCCGTACCCGGCACCCCGGCAGGACCGCGACAGCCGCGGCCTGTGTCGTGCTCGGGCTCGGACTGATCGGCGGCGCGGCCACCGGCGCCTGGCTCACCAGCGACTCCTCGGCCGATGCCGCCGCCCACAGCGCCTACACCGTGGGCCGCTCCGCCTGGCACAGCGTTCCCGTGGACACCCTCTTCCCCCGCACCCTGACCGGTGAGGGAGCGGGCCCCGGCGGCGCCGACCGGGTCTGGACCCGGATCGCCGTCGCCCCGGACAGCGGCTGCCGGGCGGCCCTGGACCCGCTGCTGGCCCGGACACTCGGCCCGGTCGGCTGCGAGCGCCTGCTCCGCGCCACCTACACCGATGCCACCAGCAGCAGCGTCACCACGGTCGGGGTGATCTTCACCGAGGGCGACGCTGCGGCGATGAAGGCGCTGAGCAACCGCTTCACCGCCCAGCACCTCGGCCGGCGCACCGACCTGTTGCCCCGCACCTACCCGGTCAAGGGCACGGTCGCCGCCGGATTCGGCGACCGGCAGCGCGCCAGCTGGACCGTCCACGTACTGACCGAGGTGCCCGTCGTCGTGTTCGCCGTGTCCGGCTTCGCCGACGGGCGTACCGTCACCGACCCGCAGCCCGTCGACAAGGCCATGGCCGCGGACGCCACGACGGCCGCCGCCCAGGCCGGGCTCGGCCACGAGGCCAAGGGCCTGGCCGACCGGATCGAGCGCGGCCTGCGCCGGACCGTCAACGACCTCACGGAGAAGCCGGAATGAGCCGCCGCCGCCGTGCCCTGGGCGCGGTCTGCGCCGCCACCGCGTTCGCGCTCCTGCCCACGGCACCGGCCCGGGCCGACGCCATCCGGGACCAGCAGTGGGGCCTCCAGGCCCTCCACACCGACCAGGCGTGGCGGACCACCAAGGGCAGGGGAATCACCGTCGCCGTCGTCGACACCGGGGTCGACGGCAGCCTTCCCGATCTGGCCGGCCAAGTACTGCCCGGCAAGGACATGATCGGTTTCGGCGCCCGCCGCGGCGACCGCTCCTGGGCCCGCCACGGCACCGCGATGGCGGGCATCATCGCAGGTCACGGCCATGGCACGGGACGCGACGACGGCGTGCTCGGCATCGCGCCCGAGGCGAAGATCCTGCCGGTCCGGGTGATCCTCGAAGCCTCCGACCCGGCCCGCGCCAAGGCCCGGGAATCACGCGGCACGGCCCTCGCCGACGGCATCCGCTGGGCTGCCGACCACGGCGCCGACGTCATCAACCTCTCGCTCGGCGACGACAGCAAGTCCGCGCACCCCGAGCCGGGCGAGGACGCCGCCGTCCAGTACGCGTTGAAGAAGGGGGCCGTGGTCGTCGCCTCCGCGGGCAACGGCGGCGAGAAGGGCGACCACATCTCGTACCCCGCCGCCTACCCCGGCGTCATCGCGGTCGCCGCCGTCGACCGGTACGGCACCCACGCCGCGTTCTCCACTCGTCGCTGGTACGCCACCGTCAGCGCACCCGGGGTCGACATCGTCGTCGCCGCGCCCGACCGCCAGTACTACGTGGAGTGGGGCACCTCCGCCGCCTCCGCGTTCGTCTCCGGCGCGGTCGCGCTGGTCCGCGCCGCGCACCCGGAACTGACGCCCGCCCAGATCAAGAAGCTCCTCACCGACACGGCCCGCAGCGCCCCGGCGTCCGGCCGTGACGACGCCCGGGGGTACGGCATCGTCGACCCCGCCGCGGCGATAGAGGCCGGAGCCGCGCTCCGCCCCGCCGGTCTGCGCGCCGATTCCGCCGAGACCGGCTACCGGAAGCGGTACTTCGGCCCCGGCCCCACCCCCGAGCACCACGAGAGCAGCGCCGCGGGCTGGCTCGCAGCCGGCGCGGGCGGTCTCGGAGCGGTTCTGCTGGCCCTGGCCGTGGTGCTCTGGCGCGGCCGGGGCCGCGGTCCGGCCGCAGTACGGGGCTGAAAGCGGCCCCGGCCGCCGCGCGGTGCCGAGCACCCCCACCGCCGCCTTCGCCACCGCCTCGACCAGCGCGATCCCGGACTCCTTCGTCCGTTGCCCGTCCGAGAGCACCGCCAGCAGACAGGTACACCCGTCGGCCCGGACCCGGCCGACGCTGTTGATGTCCCACAGCCCGGTCGTCGTCCGCGGCATCCAGCCGTTCTTCAGCGCCCAGCCGCTGCCCGCCGCCGACACCCCCCACCGCTGACCGGCCTCCACCCGCCCCATCAGCCCCCGCAGATACGCACGGGACTCCTCGCTCAGCTCCGACTCCGTGCCGAACACCGCCCGCAGCAGCGTCAGCCGGTCCGCCGCCGTGGTCCGGGTCAGCCCCCATGGGTGCGCCGCGGTCGTCCCGGTCAGGCCCAGGCGCGCATTGGCCGCGTCGAGCGCCGCCGGGCCGCCGATCGCCCGCAGCAGTGCGGTGGCACAGGCGTTGTCGCTCCGCTCGATCGCGGCGGTGGCCCGGTCGTGCTCGACGGCGGTGAGGGCGCGCCGCTCGTCCTGGGCGATGAGCAGCAGCGCCGCGACCATGTCGACCTTGACGGTGCTGGCGGTGTCGAACGAGCCGTCCCCGTAGACCGCCCGCGCCCCGCTCCCGGTGTCCAGCGCGGCGGCGGACACCCGCACCTCACCCGCACCGGCCGGCAGCGGCTCCACCGCCGCGGCCAGCGCCGCGTCGAGATCCACCGTCGGCTCCTCACTCCTCGTCGCCGGACCCCGAGCGGTGCCGGCGGCCAGTACGGACGATACGGACCCGGCCGGGTCCGGGCCGCGAGGACCGGCCGGTCCCGACCTGTCGGCGGGACGGAAAAGCCCAGGCACTAGGCTCGCCCTGTGGCGCAGAAGAACATTCCGGACCCTGGATACTCCGACGACGACGGCACGGCCGACCCGGCACTGACCGCGGCACTGGCCGCCTGGGCCGAGGACCGCAAGGCCATCGGCCCGGTACTCGAAGCCCTCAAGGGCACCCGGCTCCTGGTCCCGGTCGTCGCCGTGCTGGGGGAGCTGGAGGAGGACGACGAGGCGAGCCGCGAAGCGTCCGGCAAGGGTGGTGGTGGGCGACGGGCGGGCGGGCTGCGTCGCGAGAAGACCAGCGACATGGCCGTCCCCACCCTCCAGGCGGGGGACCGCCGGGCCCTGCCCGCCTTCACCTCGACCGCCTCGCTGGCCCGCTGGGACCCGAAGGCACGCCCCGTCGCCGTACCCCTGCACCAGGCGCTGCAGGCCGCCGCGCACGAGAAGGCGGACACGGTCGTCCTCGATCTCGCCGGCCCGGTCGCGTTCGAGCTGACCGGTTCCGCGCTGCTCGCCCTCGCCGAGGGCCGCACCAGCGCCGACCCGCTGGACGACCCCGCCGTCACCTCGGCGGTACGCGACGCGGTCGCCGCCGAGCCCGCGGTGCTCCGGGCCCACCTCGGCCCCGGCCGGGCCGACGGCACCCTCGCCCTCGTCCTTGCCCCCGGAGCGGACCCCGCCGAAGCGGCCCGCCGGGTAGCGGAAGCGCTGGCGGCCGACGAGGTCCTGCGCGCCCGTCTGGTGCGCGGCCTCGACCTGGCGCTGCTGCCGGGCGACGCCGTTACGCCGGGCGAGCCGCTGTTCACGCGCTGATCGCGGCACCACGGGGTGAGCCCCCCTGCCCGGGGCGGGCAGGGGGGCTCACTCGTGGGAACAGGGAGGGGCTCAGCCGAAGACGGGGCCGGTGTACTTCTCGCCGGGGCCCTGACCTGGCTCGTCCGGTACCAGCGACGCCTCACGGAACGCGAGCTGCAGCGACTTCAGGCCGTCCCGCAGCGGGGCCGCGTGGAAGGAGCTGATCTCGGTGGCGCTGGCGTCCAGCAGGCCGGCCAGCGCGTGCACCAGCTTGCGGGCCTCGTCGAGGTCCTTGTGCTCGTCGCCGTCCTCGGTCAGCCCGAGCTTCACGGCGGCGGCGCTCATCAGATTGACCGCGACCGTCACGATCACCTCGACCGCGGGCACCTCCGCGATGTCGCGGGCCATGTCGTCGAAGCCGGGGGAAGCACTGGTGGGGGTCGCGTCACTCATGCGCCATACGATAGGCCCACACCGATGCCGTCCCGTCCGCGGGAGCGGTGGGCGAGAGCTGGTTAGCGTACGCCCGGGGGAGCTGCTAGCCTTGTGTAACGACCGGCTGGGCAGCTATGTGCCCGGCCCACAAGTGGAGGCTCCGATCTCCCACCTGGCTGCCCTTCAGGGTGGCGGGTCATCCGGTCAGGCGGTGACCATCGTTCCGTACGGACGATGGGACCGCCCGATGCGCCCCGCGGTTGACCGCGGCGGTTCCGGTTGTTCCAGGAGCCCCGCCTGTGTCCCGTCCGGGGCATTTTTATTGCACTGGTGCGGTTGGTCTCACGAAACAGACGTTACGTGGCTGTCCGCCAGGCGGCCGCGTGGTGCTACCGAGGAGGATCCATCAGCGCCGAGCCCCGCATCAACGACCGGATTCGCGTTCCCGAGGTGCGACTTGTCGGTCCCAGCGGCGAGCAGGTCGGGATTGTTCCGCTTGCCAAGGCCCTGGAACTCGCACAGGAGTACGACCTCGACCTGGTCGAGGTGGCGGCGACCGCCCGTCCGCCCGTGTGCAAGCTCATGGACTACGGGAAGTTCAAGTACGAGTCGGCCATGAAGGCCCGTGAGGCGCGCAAGAACCAGGCGCACACGGTCATCAAGGAGATGAAGCTCCGGCCGAAGATCGACCCGCACGACTATGACACCAAGAAGGGTCACGTCGTCCGGTTCCTCAAGCAGGGCGACAAGGTCAAGATCACGATCATGTTCCGTGGTCGTGAGCAGTCCCGCCCTGAGCTGGGCTTCCGACTGCTCCAGCGTCTGGCTTCGGACGTGGAGGAACTCGGCTTCATCGAGTCCAACCCGAAGCAGGACGGCCGGAACATGATCATGGTTCTGGGCCCGCACAAGAAGAAGACCGAAGCCATGGCCGAGGCCCGCGAGGCCCAGGCCGCCCGCAAGGCGGGGCGTCAGGGTTCCACCCCCGACGCCGAGGCCGCGGACGGGGCTGCCGAAGCGCAGTCCGAGGCTCCGGCCGAGACACCTTCCGAGGCGTGACCTCAGGGGCTGCCATCCAGGCGGCCCCGGGTCCCCCCGGAATTCCCACCAAGATCTGACGCCCCTGCTGTCCGGTGCCTGCACCGCGAGGGGCGCCACTGACGAGGAGAGAACGGCGCGATGCCGAAGAACAAGACGCACAGCGGTGCCAGCAAGCGCTTCAAGATCACCGGCTCCGGCAAGGTGCTCCGTGAGCGCGCAGGCAAGCGCCACCTTCTTGAGCACAAGTCGTCCAAGAAGACCCGCTCGCTGACCGGCACGGTCGTAGTGGCTCCGTCCGACGCCAAGAAGATCAAGAAGCTTCTCGGCAAGTGAGTCCGCGGCCCGCGGTGAACCCGTGGGCGGCGAACTCGACTGAGACCGGGACCAATTCGTTTCCGGGCCGTGTGAGTCCAACCACGGCCCCGCTACAAGGAGTCAAAAAGTGGCACGCGTCAAGCGGGCAGTAAACGCTCACAAGAAGCGCCGGGCAATCCTCGAGCAGGCCAGCGGTTACCGCGGCCAGCGCTCCCGCCTGTACCGCAAGGCGAAGGAGCAGGTCACCCACTCCCTCGTCTACAACTACAACGACCGCAAGAAGCGCAAGGGCGACTTCCGTCAGCTGTGGATCCAGCGCATCAACGCCGCTGCCCGCCAGAACGGCATGACGTACAACCGCCTCATCCAGGGTCTGAAGGCCGCCAACATCGAGGTGGACCGCAAGATCCTGGCCGAGCTCGCGGTCAACGACAGCAACGCGTTCGCCGCCCTCGTCGAGGTTGCCCAGAAGGCCCTCCCGAGCGACGTCAACGCCCCGAAGGCCGCCTGATCCAGGTCGCACTTCCTGTCTTCTGAGCCGGACCCGCAGGCGCTCGCCGTCTGCGGGTCCGGTGCGTTGCACGACATGTTCCGTACGTCCGTCACCTCCGTACGCAGAGAGGCTCGCCGCCGACCATGGGCACCCCCGAACTGATCTCCCCGCGATCGCCGCGCGTCACCGCCGCCCGGCGGCTGGCCAAGCGCAACTTCCGCGGCAAGGAGCGCAGGTTCATCGCCGAGGGGCCGCAGGCCGTGCGCGAGGCCGCCGAGCACCGCGGCAGCGACGGCGAGCCGACCCTGATCGAACTGTTCGCCACCGTCGAGGCGGCCGAGCGGTACGCCGACATCGTCGCCGCCGCCCACGCGGCCGGCGCCCGGGTGCACCTCGCCGACGGCGATGTGCTCGCCGATGTGTCGCAGACCGTCACCCCGCAGGGCCTGATCGGCGTCTGCCGCTTCCTCGACTCCCCGTTCGACGCGATCCTCGCCGCGAAGCCGAAACTGGTCGCCGTCCTCGCCCACGTACGCGACCCCGGGAACGCCGGTACGGTGCTGCGCTGCGCCGACGCGGCGGGTGCCGACGCCGTGGTGCTCACCGACGCCTCGGTGGACCTCTACAACCCCAAGTCCGTCCGGGCCTCGGTCGGCTCGCTCTTCCACCTGCCGGTCGCCGTCGGCGTCCCGGTCGAGCAGGCGGTGCGGGGGCTGCGGGAGGCGGGCGTACGGATCCTCGCCGCCGACGGCGCGGGCGACGACGACCTCGACGACGAGCTCGACGCGGGCACCATGGGCGGTCCGACCGCCTGGGTCTTCGGCAACGAGGCCTGGGGTCTGCCGGAGGAGACCCGGGCGCTGGCCGACGCCGTGGTGCGGGTACCCATCCACGGCAAGGCGGAGAGCCTCAACCTCGCGACGGCGGCGGCCGTCTGCCTGTACGCCTCCGCGAGGGCCCAGCGCCCGCGGTGACACCGCAGGGTGTCGCCGCGTCACCGACGACTAGTAGGGTGGCGAACTCGGGGGCCCACTGCACCGGTTCGAGAGGTGGGGTACGGGATATGGCTGTCGGCACGAGCAGGCCGCGCGAGACACATGCGGTCGTTCTGCGCGCCTGCGAATCCCCTGGTACGGCCGGTGAACCGGACGGGAGCCGGGAGGCCGGAGCCCTGGACCCGGGTGTCGACGCCGACGACCTGCCCGACGGCCTGGTGGTCGCCGACGAGACCGGCCGGATCATCTGCTTCAACTCCGCCGCCGCCCGGATCACCGCGGTGCCCCGGGCCGCCGCCCTCGGCCGCTCCCTGGAGCACGCACTGCCGCTGGAGGACCTCAAGGGCCGCCGCTGGTGGGCCCTGACCGATCCCTACGGCGGCCTCGCCACCCGGGTCGGCCAGCCCGAACGCAATCTGCTGCTGCCCGGCGGCCGGGAGGTCCTGGTATCCGCCCGTTATGTGCGTGAGCACCCCACCGGCCCGGTGCGCCGGGTGGTGATCTCGCTGCGCGGCACCGAGGCCCGCCGCCGCAACGAACGCAGCCACGCCGAGCTGATCGCCACGGTCGCCCATGAGCTGCGCTCCCCGCTGACCTCCGTCAAGGGCTTCACCGCGACCCTCCTCGCCAAGTGGGAACGGTTCACCGACGACCAGAAGCGCCTGATGCTGGAGACGGTCGACGCCGACGCGGGCCGTGTCACCCGGCTCATCGCCGAGCTGCTCGACATCTCCAGGATCGACTCCGGACGCCTGGAGCTGCGACGCCAGCCCGTGGACCTCTCCGCCGCCGTCGAACGCCACATCCAGGCCCTCACCGCGAGCGGCCAGACCCCCGACCGCTTCCTGGTCCGCACCTGCCAGCCGCTGCCCGCGGTCTGGGCCGACCCGGACAAGGTCGACCAGGTGCTCGGCAACCTGCTGGAAAACGCGGTGCGCCACGGCGAGGGAACCGTCACCATTGAAGTCGCACCCGCACCCGCGAAGAGCGACGAGAAGGGAACGGCCGTCACCGTGAGCGACGAAGGCCCCGGCATCCCCGAGGAGTCGATGGGCCGTGTCTTCACCCGCTTCTGGCGGGGAAGCAAGCGCGGTGGTACGGGGCTGGGCCTCTACATCGTCAAGGGCATCGTCGAGGCGCACGGCGGCACGATCACGGTCGGCCGCGGCCCCGGCGGCGGCGCGGAGTTCCGATTTATCCTGCCCGTGAGCGCGCCGGCCTACCTGGTCTGAGCGGCCCACGGGCCTCCCACACATCCTGTGGCCCTTAGACTCGACCTTTGGCACCTTTGCGTCCTCCAGTCGTCGATCGGGGCCATGGGGGTCCGGGGCATTCCCCGGTAAGCGCAGTATCAGCCAATCGGAAGCACGGGAAGAGATGTCGGCACCGAACAAGTCGTACGACCCAGTCGAGGTCGAGGCACTGAAACCGGAAGAGATCGAGCGCATGCGGGACGAGGCGTTCGCCGCCTTCGCCGCCGCCGGTGACCTCGACGCGCTCGCCCAGGCGAAGACCGCGCACACCGGGGGTACCTCGCCGCTGTCGCTCGCCAACCGCGAGATCGGCGCACTGCCGCCGCAGGCCAAGGCCGAGGCCGGCAAGCGCGTGGGACAGGCCCGCGGCGCCGTCTCCAAGGCCCTCGCCGCCCGTCAGGCGGAGCTGGAGGCCGAGCGGGACGCCCGCGTGCTGGTCGAGGAGGCGGTGGATGTCACGCTGCCCTACGACCGCACCCCGGCCGGCGCCCGCCACCCGCTGACGACCATCATGGAGCGCGTCGCGGACGTCTTCGTGGCCATGGGCTACGAGGTCGCCGAGGGCCCCGAGGCCGAGGCGGAGTGGTTCAACTTCGACGCCCTGAACTTCGTGCCCGACCACCCGGCCCGGCAGATGCAGGACACCTTCTTCGTCCAGGGCCCCGACGGTGCCAGGACCGACGAGTCCGGTGTCGTGCTGCGTACCCACACCTCGCCGGTCCAGGCCCGCTCCCTGCTCGACCGGGAGCCGCCCGTCTACGTGGTCTGCCCCGGCCGCGTCTACCGCACCGACGAGCTCGACGCGACGCACACCCCGGTCTTTCACCAGATCGAGCTGCTGGCCGTCGACGAGGGCCTCACCATGGCCGACCTCAAGGGCACCCTCGACCACATGGTCCAGGCGCTCTTCGGCCCGGACATGAAGACCCGGCTCCGGCCGAACTTCTTCCCGTTCACCGAGCCGTCCGCCGAGATGGACATGGTCTGCTACGTCTGCCGCGGCGCGTCCGTCGGCAACCCGGACCGCCCCTGCCGTACTTGCGGCAGCGAGGGCTGGATCGAGCTCGGCGGCTGCGGCATGGTCAACCCCAGGGTGCTCATCGCCTGCGGCGTCGACCCCCAGAAGTACAGCGGATTCGCCTTCGGGTTCGGCATCGAACGGATGCTGATGTTCCGCCACAACGTAGATGACATGCGAGACATGGTCGAGGGTGACGTCCGGTTCACCCGGCCGTTCGGGATGGAGATCTGATGCGCGTCCCGCTTTCCTGGCTGCGGGAGTACGTCGACCTGCCGGCGACCGAGACCGGCCGTGACGTACAGGCCAAGCTCGTCGCCGTGGGTCTGGAGGTCGAGACCGTCGAGCAGATCGGCGCCGGCCTCAAGGGCCCGCTGGTCGTCGGACAGGTACTGACCATCGAGGAGCTGGAGGGCTTCAAGAAGCCCATCCGCTTCTGCACGGTCGACGTCGGCAACGCCAACGGCACCGGCGAGCCGCAGGAGATCGTCTGCGGCGCCCGTAACTTCGCCGTCGGCGACAAGGTCGTCGTGGTCCTCCCGGGCGCCGTGCTGCCGGGTGACTTCGCGATCGCCGCACGCAAGACGTACGGCAGGACCTCGCACGGCATGATCTGCTCCACCGACGAGCTCGGCATGGGTGACGACGGCACGCACGGCATCATCGTGCTGCCGCCGGAGCACGAGGTCGGCACCGACGCGATCGAGCTGCTCCAGCTCGTCGACGAGGTCCTCGACATCGCCGTCACGCCGGACCGCGGCTACTGCCTCTCCATGCGCGGGGTGGCCCGCGAGACCGCCATCGCGTACGGGCTGCCGCTGCGCGACCCGGCGCTGCTGGACGTGCCCGCGCCGAACGCGTACGGCTACCCGGTCAAGGTCGCCGACCCGATCGGCTGCGACAAATTCACCGCGCGCACCGTCGTCGGCCTCCAGCCCGAGGTCCGTTCCCCGATCTGGCTGCAGCGCCGGCTGCAGAAGGCCGGGATGCGTCCGATCTCGCTCGCCGTCGACATCACCAACTACGTGATGCTGGAACTCGGCCAGCCGCTGCACGCCTACGACCGCACCCGCATCGACGGGCCGATCGGGGTGCGCCGCGCCCAGCAGGGCGAGAAGCTCACCACCCTCGACGGCACGGTCCGCGTCCTGGACGCCGAGGACCTGGTCATCACCGACAACCGCGGGCCGATCGGCCTCGCGGGCGTCATGGGCGGTGCCAACACCGAGATCGCGGATGTCCAGGAGGGTGAGCACAGCACCACCGAGGTCGTCATCGAGGCCGCGCACTTCGACGCGATCTCGATCGCCCGGACCGCCCGCCGCCACAAGCTGTCCTCCGAGGCGTCCAAGCGCTTCGAGCGCGGCGCCGACCCGCAGGCCGCCGCGGCCGCCGCACAGCGCACCGTCGACCTGCTGGTGCTGCTCGCCGGCGGCACCGCCGAGGCCGGGGTCACCGAGGTCAGCGCGCCGTCCGCGCCCCGCACCATCGCGATGCCCGCCAACCACCCCGACCGGGTGGCCGGTGTCGACTACGGCCGCGAGACCGTCGTACGCCGCCTCCAGGAGGTCGGCTGCGACGTCTACGGGCAGGACGAGCTGATCGTCACCGTGCCGTCCTGGCGCCCGGACCTCAGCGAGCCGAACGACCTCGCCGAAGAGGTCATCCGGCTGGAGGGTTACGAGAACCTCCCGTCCACCCTCCCGACCCCGCCCTCCGGCCGCGGGCTCACCGACCGCCAGCGGCTGTACCGCAGGGTCGGCCGGGCGCTCGCCGGAGCCGGCTACGTCGAGGCGCTGAACTACCCGTTCATCGGCGACGCCGTCCTCGATCAGCTCGGGCTCGACGCCGACGACGCCCGCCGCCGTACGGTCCAGCTCGTCAACCCGCTCTCCGACGAGGAGCCGGCGCTGCGCACCACGCTGCTGCCGGGCCTGCTCGGCGCACTGCGGCGCAACGACGGCCGCGGCAGCCACGACCTCGCGCTCTTCGAGACCGGCCTGGTCTTCCGGCCCACCGGTCAGGAGGCGAAGCCCGTGAGGCTGCCCGTCGACCGGCGTCCCACCGACGAGGAGATCGCCTCGCTCGACGCCGCGCTGCCGCGCCAGCCGCGCCGCGCCGCGGTCGTCCGCGCGGGCGCCCGCGAGCAGGCCGGCTGGTGGGGCAAGGGCCGCCCGGCCGACTGGGCGGACTCCATCGAGGCCGCCCGCACGATCGCCCGTGAGGCCGGAGTCGAGGTGACCGTTCGGAGCGACCGGCACGCGCCGTGGCACCCGGGCCGCTGCGCCGCGCTGTACGTCACGGTGAACGGCGAGGAGACCCTTTTCGGACACGCCGGTGAGCTGCACCCGCGGGTCGTCAAGGACCTCCACCTGCCCGAGCGCACCTGCGCCATGGAGGTCGAGCTCGACGTCCTGGAACAGGCCGTCGACGGCGCGCTCCAGGCGCCCCGGATCTCCGCCTTCCCGGTGGCGACCCAGGACGTCGCGCTGATCGTCGCGGAGAACGTCCCGGCCGCCGACGTGGAGCGGGCGCTGCGCGAAGGCGCCGGCGAACTGCTCGAATCGGTGCGGCTGTTCGACGTCTTCACCGGTGAGCAGATCGGTGCGGGCCGCAAGTCCCTGGCGTACGCGCTGCGCTTCCGCGCGGCGGACCGCACGCTGACCGTGGACGAGGCGACGGCCGCGCGCGACGCGGCGGTGGCCCTCGCCGCCGAGCGGACGGGCGCGATGCTGCGGGGCGCGTAGCGTCGCGCGCCGACACGGCGAGGAGGGGCGCATCCGGTGACCGGGTGCGCCCCTCCTGCATGCTCGCCGAGCGGCGAGGACCGCACCCGGGACCCGGCGCGGCCCGGGGGGAACCCGGTTCCGAGCCGACCCCGCAGCCACCCTCCGATCCGTGGGCAGTGGGTCGTGCGATCCAGCGCCGTCCGCGCTGCCACGGAGGGTCGGGCAGGTCGGCAGAACGGACGGCGCGGGTGCGGGTCGTCGTACTGTACGAGGGGGAGCAGACGACCCGTCCGCTTCTTGCGAGACGACTGATTCAACCGATCCGCACACCGGCGCAACAGGGTGCGCAGCGGGACGGTTCGGGCATTGCGTTCACACCCCGTGTGAATCGTGCTCCACTGGACCGACACGCCTCGGCGTGCCGAACCACCGGAGGGGCACATGGGGGCAACGGAGCCCAATATTCTGCTGGCTGCCCTGATCGAGGAGGCGGGCGTCTCCCGGGCGGGTCTCGCCGCGCACATCAACCGGGCCGGCCGCTCCCGCGGACTGTGCCTGCGGTACGAACACACCGCGGTGGCCCGCTGGCTGAAGGGGCAGCGTCCGCGCGGCCAGGTGCCCGACCTGATCTGTGAAGTGCTCGGGAACCGGCTGAGCCGGCCCGTCTCGCTGGACGACATCGGCATGGCGGCCCCGGGCACCGGCTCGCCCGTGCCCGGCTCCTCGCTCACCGGCTTCGTCGAGCGGGCCACCGCGCTGTGGCGCTCCGACGAGGCACAGCGTTCGCAGGCCCTCGTCCCGGCCGCCGTCACGGGCACCACGGCGGTGATGCCCGTCTGGGAGTGGGAGAACCCGCCGGAGGACACCGATGTCTCGCGGGACGGACCGACCCGCGTCCGCATGGCCGACATAGTGACTCTGCGCGCGGCGCGTACCCACTACGAACTGATGTACCGCCGGGCAGGCGGAATCGCGACCCGATCCCGCATCGTCGGCTTCCTCAACGCCGAGACCGCCCCGCTGCTGCGCGGCGGCTGCAGCGATGCGATGGGCCGCCGGCTGCACCGGGCGGCGGGCGGTCTGGTGGCGGTCGCGGGGATCTGCGCGTACGACTCCGACGCGCACGGGCTCGCCCAGCGCTACTTCCACCAGGCGCTGCGGCTGGCCAAGGCGAGCGGGGACCGGGGGTTCGGCGGCTATGTGATCGCCCTGCTGGTCAACCAGTCGCTGTTCCTCGCCGAGTACCGGCAGTCCGTGGCCTTCGCCCAGGCGGCGCTGCGGGCCGCCGGAGGACACATCAGCCCCGCGCTCGCCGCCGACCTGTACGCGATGCAGGCCAAGGCGTACGCCCGCCTCGGCGACGCGGGCGGCGCCCGGGAGTGCATCCGGCGCGCGGAGTCGGAGGCCGGGCGCATCACGCCGGGCCAGGAACCGGACGAGACGGGGTACGTCCAGCCGGGCCTGGTCGATGTGCAGGTGGCCGAGGCCCTGCTCGGCATCGGCGATCTGCCGGGGGCCAGGGAACACGCGGCGAAGGCCGTACGGATCCCGGCGCACGACCGGGGCCGGGTGCACCGGCTGGCCATACTGACCCATATCGAGCTGCGTCAGGGCGAGGCGGACCGGGCGGCGGCCACGGCCGTGGAGATGGCGGAGCGGGCCAGGGGCATGGAGTCGCGGCGGCTGCGCGACCGGCTGCGTGCCGTGCGCGAGGATCTGGCGGCGAGCGGTTGCGCCGACGCGGGGCGGGCCGCCGAACTGATCGACGGAGCGCTGCGCGTACCGCTGTGAGCGCCCACCCGCGGGCACCGGTGCGTTCCCGCTGTCACCGCTGATGACGCTCCATCGCGCGCGGCCGGTGCGAGGCGCCGCGAAACCGCGAACGGGGCCGGCCGGAGGATCGCCCCGGCCGGCCCCGTACGGGCACGAAGGAAGGATCAGGAGTACGGGTAGAAGCCCGAGCCGGTCTTGCGGCCGAGCCTGCCCGCGTCGACCATGCGCTGGAGCAGCGGGGGAGCGGCGTACAGCGGCTCCTTGAACTCCGCGTACATCGAGTCGGCGACCGAGGCCACCGTGTCGAGACCGATCAGGTCGGAGAGCTTGAGCGGGCCCATGGGATGGGCGCAGCCGAGCTCCATGCCGTTGTCGATGTCCTCACGGCTGGCGATCCCCGACTCGAACATCCGGATCGCGGAGAGCAGATACGGAATCAGCAGCGCGTTGACGACGAAGCCGGAGCGGTCCTGGGCTCGGATCGGGTGCTTGCCGAGCACGTCCTGCACCAGGGCCTCGGCGCGCTTCACCGTCTCGTCGGACGTCGTCAGCGCGGGGATCAGCTCGACGAGCCGCTGCACCGGGGCCGGGTTGAAGAAGTGGATACCGATGACCTGGTCCGGGCGGGAGGTCGCCACGGCCAGCTTCACCAGCGGGATGGAGGAGGTGTTCGAGGCGAGGATCGCGTCCTGCCGGGTCACCACCTGGTCGAGCACCTGGAAGATCTCGGTCTTGACCTGCTCGTTCTCCACGACGGCCTCGATGACGAGATCGCGGTCGGCGAACTCGCCCAGGTCCGTGGTGAAGCTCAGCCGGGCGAGTGTCTCGTCGCGCTCCTCGGCAGTGATCTTGCCGCGCTCGGCGGCCTTCGAGAGGGAGTTGTGCAGCCGGGTGCGGCCGATCTCCAACGCCTCGCCGGTGGTCTCGGCCACCATGACCTCAAGACCGCTGCGGGCGCACACCTCCGCGATCCCCGCGCCCATTTGGCCACAGCCCACCACCCCGACGCGTGCAATGTCGGCCATAGAGTCCGTCACCTCGTGCCTTTCGCTGTTCTGTGTCGCAGGTTCCCGTCTGATTCCGGTGCCCGCCCCGACCCCCCGACGTTACTCCGCGGCCTACGGGTCATCGTGGGCCGGGGCGGGCATGCTCTGCGTTGCGCCCGGATATCGGGGTGGCTGACGCGGACAGAGAGACGGAAGGTGCAGTGAAATGCGGCAAATGGCCCGAAGGAGCTTTGTGGCGGGTGCGGCCGGAGTGGTCGCGGGGGTGGTGAGCACCGTCACCACGGCCGGTGACGCCGTCGCGGATCCGCTCCGGCGGACCGGTGCCGAGCCGGCCGGCGCCCCGGCGCGCGCGGGCGCCCGCCATGTCGCACGGCGTGAGCTGCGCGGCATGTGGGTCGCCACCGTCGCCAATCTGGACTGGCCCTCGGCGCCCGGCCTGACCGCGGCCGCGCAGCGGGCCGAGCTGATCGCGTACCTCGACGAGGCCGTGGCCCGGCGGCTGAACACCGTGATCCTCCAGGTCCGGCCGACCGCCGATGCGCTGTGGCCCTCGCCCTATGAACCGTGGGCCCAGTACCTCACCGGCGTCCAGGGCAAGGACCCCGGCTGGGACCCGCTGGGCACCGCGGTCCAGGAGGCGCACCGCCGCGGCCTGGAACTGCACGCCTGGTTCAACCCGTACCGGGTCGCCAACCACACCGACCCGTCCCGGCTGGCCGCCGGCCACCCGGCCAGGCTGCACCCCGACTGGGTCCTGCCGTACGGCGGGAAGCTCTACTACAACCCGGGAATTCCGGAGGTCCGCCGCTTCGTCCAGGACGCGATGCTCGACGCGGTCCGCCGCTACGACATCGACGCCGTGCACTGGGACGACTACTTCTATCCGTACCCGGTGGCCGGGCAGGTCTTCGACGACGACGCGACGTACGCCAAGTACGGCGCGGGTTTCCCGGACAAGGCCGCGTGGCGGCGCGACAACACCGACAAGCTCGTGCGCGAGACCGCCGAGCGGATCAAGAAGATCAAGAAGAACGTCCAGTTCGGGATCAGCCCGTTCGGTGTGTGGCGCAACGCCGCGACCGACCCGCTCGGCTCCGACACCAGGGCCGGCGTGCAGACCTACGACGATCTGCACGCCGACACCCGGGGCTGGGTCCGGAAGGGCTGGATCGACTACATCTGCCCGCAGATCTACTGGAACATCGGCTTCGCCGCCGCCGACTACGCCAAGCTGCTGCCCTGGTGGGCCGAGACGGTACGCGGCACGGGCGTCGATCTGTTCGTGGGCGAGGCGCTCTACAAGGCCGGTGACCCCGCCCAGCCCGCCGCCTGGCAGGACCCGGCCGAGCTCTCCCGGCACATCGACTTCGCCGCCGACTACGACCAGGTGCGCGGACACGTCTACTTCTCCGGGAAGGACGTGGTCAGGGACCGGATCGGGGCGATGGCCCGGGTGGTCGGCGACCACTACCGCAGCAGGGTGCGCCCACCCCGCTGACAGCAGGAGCGGAGTGGGCGCATCGGAGTGGGGCCTGTCCGGCGGATCAGGACCGGACGGGCCCCGGGGCGGGCTGCCCGGAACGGGCCGGCCCGCCCGCGGCCCGGGGGCGAAGAGCAGCGCCGACCGCCGGAGGCCGCTACCGGGTCTCCGGGGCCTGCTTCCGGGGGTCGATGTGCTGTACGACGCTGTCGGGACCGGGTGATATCAGGTGTTCGTGTCCGTCCTCGAAGCGGACGCGGTACGGGGGAGTGCCCCCGGCCCCGAGCACTTCGACGATCTCTGCGACCCTGTCGCGCTGCCCCACGGTCCTACCGTGTGTCAGCAGCCGGTCGCCCGGGTGTGCCTCCATCGGGACTGACCTCCTCACGGGTGGCGGTCCATGTCGACAAGTCTATGTCCGAAAGCCGGTTTCGCCCGGTGGGAGGGAGTGCGGGCCGCTCACCGCGGGCTCCGGGCGCGCCCCGCCCGCTGGGTGGCCGCGATGCAGACGAGCACCGCGAGCGCGGCTACCGGCGCCGCCGCCGAGACCGTCTCGCCGAGCAGGAAGAACGACCACACCAGGGTCAGCAAGGGCTGCGCGAGCTGGAGCTGGCTGGCCCGGGGCACGCCGATCTCCGCCATCCCGCGGTACCAGACGTACAGACCGAGGAAGGTCGAAACCGCCGCCACCCAGACCAGACCGATCACCCCGTGCGCGGTCAGCCGCACCGACTCGGCCGGCAACGCGACCGCGGCCCCCGCCACCGCGAGCGGCAGGCACAGGACCAGCGCCCAGCCGACCACCTGCCAGCCCGGCATGACCCGGGCCAGCCTGCCCCCCTCCGTGTACCCCGCCGCGCACACCAGTAGGGCGCCGAACAGGTACAGATCACCGCCGGACAGCTCGCCCCCGCTCTGCTGCACGGTGAACGCGATCACCACGGCCGCGCCCGCCAGCGCCGCGATCCAGAAGGCGCGGGGCGGCCGCGTCCCCGTCCGCAGCGAGGAGAACACCGCGGTGGTCAGCGGCAGCAGCCCCACGACCACGGCCGCGTGAGAGGTCGTCGAGGTCTGCAGCGCCAGCGTGGTCAGCAGCGGGAAGCCGATCACCACACCCGCGGCGACGACGACGAGCCCGGCCCAGTGCCGGCGGTCCGGTATCGCGACGCGTCCCAGGAGCAGCATGCTGCCCGCGATCACCGCGGCGAGCAGGCTGCGCAGCGCCACCAGCGACCACGGGCCGAAGCTCTCCAGGCCCCAGGCCGTGGAAGGAAAGGTCAGCGAGAAGGCGAGGACACCGAGCCCGGCGAGAACGACGCCGCCGCGGTTCGCCTCGCGGCCGGTGGCGCGGCCCGTCCCGCGGTCGGCCGGGCCGTCGGCTCCGCGGCCGGTATGGATATCGCCCGACGGCTCAACCGCTATCGTGCGATTGTCGATAGCGCTATTCTTGACTCTCATGTCAGAGCGTAGCAGTGTCGCCGACCTCGCCAGATCTCTTCGGAGCGAGCTGAATCGCTACTCACCCGGTGGAAAGCTGCCGTCCAGTCGGGATCTCGTGGAGCGCTTCCGGGTCAGTCCCGTCACCGTCTCCCGGGCCATCGCCCAGCTCGTCGCCGAGGGCCTCGTGGTCACCAGGCCCGGCTCCGGTGCCTTCCGGGCGCAGCCCCGTACCGAGGTTCCCCCGGCGGGGGACACCTCCTGGCAGGAGGTCTCCCTCAGTGGCGACGGCGGACCCGAGGCGGTGCCGCGCACCGTCGACGCCTCCGGGGTCCTGGTCACGCTTGCCGCACCGCCGCCCGGGGTCATCGAGTTGAACGGCGGCTACCTCCACCCCTCCCTCCAGCCGGAGCGGGCGCTCGCCGCCGCCCTCGCCAGGGCGGGCCGTCGCCCCGGCGCCTGGGGTCGGCCGCCCACCGACGGCCTGACCGAGCTGCGGGCCTGGTTCGCCAGGGAGATCGGGCCCGCGGTCACCGCCGCCGACGTGCTGATCACCGCGGGCGGCCAGAGCGCCCTGGCCGCGGCGCTGCGCGCCCTCGCCCCGCCCGGCGCCCCGGTGCTGGTCGAGTCACCCACCTACCCCGGCATGCTGGCCGTCGCCCGCGCCGCCGGACTGCGGCCCGTGCCGGTGCCCGTCGACGCCGACGGCGTACGACCGGAGCTGCTCGACGCGGCGTTCCGGGCCACCGGGGCCCGCGTCTTCGTCTGCCAGCCGCTCTTCCAGAACCCGACCGGCGCGGTCCTCGCCCCTGGACGGCGCGCCGAGGTCGTCCGGATCGCCCGCGCGGCGGGCGCGTTCGTCATCGAGGACGACTTCGCGCGCCGGCTGGTCCACGACGACGCCGGGCCGCAGCCCGCACCCCTGGCCGCGGACGACCCGGACGGTGTGGTCGTCCATGTCCGCTCCCTCACCAAGATCGCCTCGCCGAGCCTGCGGGTGGGCGCGCTCGCCGCCCGCGGGCCGGTGCTGGGCCGGCTGCGGGCCATCCAGATCGTCGACAGCTTCTTCGTTCCCCGGCCGCTCCAGGAGGCCGCGCTCGAACTCGTCGGCTCCCCGGCCTGGGGTCACCACCTGCGTTCCGTGTCCGCCGGACTGCGTGACCGGCGCTCCGCCATGACGACGGCCCTGAGCCTGGAACTGCCCGGCCTGACGCTCCCGCACCTCCCCGCGGGCGGCGGCAGCCTGTGGCTGCGGCTGCCCGAGGCGGAGGCGGGCACGGACGAGTCCGCGGTGGTCGCGGCGGCCCTGCGCGCGGGCGTCGCCATCGCGCCCGGCCGCCCGTACTTCTGCGCGGAACCCCCGTCCCCGCACATCCGGTTGAGCTTCGCGGCGGTCGCCGGGGCGGCCGAGATCGCCGAGGGCGTCCGCCGTCTGCGCGCCGCCTGCGACGAGGTCCTGCCCGGTTGCGGGGACGGTCCTCGGCGCTGACGGAGACCCCGGCGGTGCTCCGCCGGGCGGGCCCTGGCGGTCCGGGAGCCCCGACACGGGGCGGGGCGTCCGAGAGTTCCGATCCGGGTCAGATGCTCACAACTCGCTTATGGAAGTGGCGAGTTCAAGCCATCGGAGGGCCCGAGGTGCCGGGCGTGCCGGCAGACGGGCCGGGCCCGGCGGGCCCGCGCAGGCCCTCTTGACCGGCGTGGCGTTCGGCTCCACGATCACCGCCATGACTTTTCGAGTCTCGCTCGTCGCCGCGGCGCGGGGCGCCGCGCTGCTCGCCGAGCGCTTCGACGACGACCGGCCGCTCGACCAGACGGGCTGGCACGAGGTACGGCTCGCCGCGCACGCCCTGATGCCCCTGGGCGCCGCCGAGTTGCGCTACTGCTCGCCGACCCCGCGCAGCCGTGCCACCGGTGACGCGCTCGGCTTCGCCCCGCTCGTCCAACCGGCCCTGCGCGACTGCGACATGGGCCGCTGGCGCGGGTGCACCCTCGCCGACGTCACGGCGTGTGAACCGGCGGCGGTCGACGCCTGGCTCGCGGACCCGCGCTCCGCCCCGCACGGCGGGGAACCCCTGCTCGCGTTCATCTCGCGGATAGGGGGCTGGCTGGACACCCGTCCCGTGTGCGACGGGGCCATCGTCGCCGTCGCCGAACCCGCGGTGGTCCGGGCCGCGCTCGTCTACGCGCTCAAGGCCCCGCCGTCGACGTACTGGAGCGTCGATGTCGGACCGCTCTCCACGGTCACCCTCACCGGTGTGCCGGGCCGCTGGAGCCTCCGGCTCGAAGCGGGAGTCCGCTGACCGGCCGCCCCGCCGGGCGGGGCCTTCCCGTCGGTCCGACCGGTCGGTACGTTGCGGGTCCACCACATCCGACAGGCAGGTCCGGGCGAGGGAGGCCACCGTGCCGCAGATCCACGGCCATTGCGACGACCGATTCTCCGCGGTACGGGCCGCGTTCGAAGAAAATTTCCGGCAGCGCGGGGAACTGGGCGCGGCCGTCACCGTGCTGATCGCCAAGGAGCCGGTGGTCGACCTCTGGGGCGGCTGGGCCGACGGTGCCCGCACCCGCCCCTGCGAACGGAAGACGCTGGTCAACGTCTGGTCCACGACCAAGGGCCCGACCGCCCTGTGTGCCCATGCCCTCGCCGATCGGGGCCTGTTGGACCTCGACGCACCGGTTGCCGCGTACTGGCCGGAATTCGCCGCGGCGGGCAAGGAGGCCGCCAGGTCCTCTCCGAGGCGGCCGCCGAACGTGTCCGCGAGGGGCAGGGGGCCTGCCGGGACCTGGTGCTCGGCGCGGGCATCGGCCATGACACGGAGATCGCCCTCGGGCTCTGGACGAGTGGCCCGGAGGGTTCGTACGGGCCCAACCCGCGGGCCCTCGGCCATGACGGCGCCGGCGGCTCCTGCGGCCTCGCCGACCCCGAGGCCGACCTCGCCCTCGGGTACGTGATGAACCGGATGGGCCCGCGGATCTCGGACGACCCACGCAAGATGGCCCTGGTCGAGGCGGTGTACGGGGCGCTGTGACAGGGGCGGGGGCGGGGCGGAACCGGCGGCGCGGAGGAGTGAGCCGCGTCCCGGATGCCCGGATGCCCGGATGCCCGGATGCCCGGATGCCCGGATGTCCGGATGCCCGGATGTCCAGGCACCCGGATGCCCACGCCCCCGGGCGCACCGCTTCACCGGCGTGCCCAGGGGTGGGGTGGGTCGCTCACTTCTCCTTGAGTGAGGTGGTGATGAGGGTGAGGGCCTCGGTGATGCCCGTCTCGGCGGTCGCCTTGTCGATACCGAGGCCGGTCAGTACGCCCGCGCCGTCCTCCTGCTCCAGCAGGGCGAGCAGGATGTGCTCGGTTCCGATGTAGTTGTGGCCCATCCGCAGCGCCTCCCGGAACGTCAGCTCCAGTGCCTTGCGGGCCCCGGCGTCGTACGGGATGAGGTCCGGCACCTCTTCGGCCGGGCCGGGCAGCGCCTCGGTCGCGGCCCGGCGGATGTCCTCCGCGCTGACGCCCTGGGCCTTGATGAACGCGGCGGCCAGCCCCTCCGGCTCGCCGAGCAGCCCCAGCACCAGGTGCTCGGTGCGAACCTCGTCGTTGCGCGCCGCGCGGGCCTCGTTCTGCGCGGCCATCACGACGTTCCTGGCCCGCTCGGTGAAGCGGCTGAAGCCCTGGCTGGGGTCGAGATCCGAGATCTCGCCCGGGTCCTTGGCGACGAACCGTTTCTGGGCCGCCTGCCTGGTCACCCCCATGCTCTTGCCGATCTCCGTCCAGGAGGCGCCCGAGCGTCGGGCCTGGTCCACGAAGTGCCCGATCAGATGGTCGGCCACGTCACCGAGGTGGTCCGCGGCGATGACGGCGTCGGAGAGCTGGTCGAGGGCGTCGGTGTGCACCTTCTTG
This sequence comes from Streptomyces sp. NPDC006510, assembly GCF_040611955.1. Lineage (NCBI taxonomy): Bacteria > Bacillati > Actinomycetota > Actinomycetes > Kitasatosporales > Streptomycetaceae > Streptomyces > Streptomyces sp. NPDC006510. The sequence goes on from NZ_JBEXPH010000038.1 coordinate 21,588, forward strand.
ATGGCCTCGATCAGGTCGTCGAGGCGTACGGGATGGCTCATGCCTACGGGATTCTCCATGTGTCAACCTTAAGTTGACAGTGGAGAGGTGTCAACCATCAGTTGACAGTGCATCGACCGGCGCCGGGGTCCGTTCCTGCGGGGAGCGGCCCCATTCGATGTCCTCCAGATCGAAGCCGACCACCCCGCACCCCATGACGCTCTGGTCCTGCTGGGACAGCAGGGTGGCGAAGCGGTGCTCCCAGACGGTGTCGGCGAGGCCGGACACGGCCAGCATCAGCACATCGACGAAGACTTCCGTGCCGCCGTTGGACAGGTACAAGCGACGGCCCCCGCCGCCGAAGACGTTCCCCATCCCGTCACCGTACCGAGCGGGCCGGGAACGGAGCGCGCCCCCGACAGAGGCCGTCGGGGGCGCGTTCGTTCAGCGTTTCGGTGCGCGGGTCAGAGGGTGCCGCTGTCCGCGATGGTGATCTTCGCCTGGGTGCGGCCGCTCTGCGAGCCGAGGGACTCGATCTTCTTGACCAGGTCCATGCTCTCCTGGTCGTCGACCTCGCCGAACACCACGTGCTTGCCGTCCAGCCACGACGTCACGATCGTCGTGATGAAGAACTGCGAGCCGTTGGAGTTCGGGCCGCTGTTGGCCATGGACAGCAGGCCCGGCTTGGAGTGCGTGAGCTTGAAGTTCTCGTCGGCGAACTTGGCGCCGTAGATGCTCTGGCCGCCCGTGCCGTCGCCGCGGGTGAAGTCGCCGCCCTGCAGCATGAAGTCGGGGATGACCCGGTGGAAGGACGACCCCTTGTAACCGAAGCCCTTCTCGCCGGTCGCCAGCGCCCGGAAGTTCTCCGCCGTCTTGGGGACGACGTCGTCGAACAGCTTGAACGTGATCCGCCCTGCGGGCTTGTCGTCGATGGTGATGTCGAAATAAACCTTGCTCGTCATAGGACCATCCTGACATCGACGTGCGCGGTGTCGACAATCGGGAGGCCCCGGGCCCTATCGTGCCCGGTCGCCGGCACCGTACCGCGACGTACGGATCGGGTCCGGCCCGTCGGCCCGGCCCTCCGCCCGGCCCGATCCAGACGGAGGATCTAGCCTGGTAGAGGGGCTGTCCGAGGAGGTCCGACGTGATGGTGGAGCCCGAGGCGGGTGCCGGGATGCCGCAGGTTCCCGGCGGTTTCCCGGGCGCCGGTGCCGTCCGCTACCCGCCCGTCGCCGATCACGGCCTGATCGGCGATCTGCGCAGTGCGGCGCTGGTGGACACCCGGGGCACCATCGACTGGTACTGCTGCCCGCGCTTCGACGCGCCCAGCGTCTTCGCCTCGATCCTCGACGCCGACCGGGGCGGCTCCTTCGAACTGGCCGCCGACGCCCCCACCCGCACCAAACAGTTCTACTTCCCCGACACCAACGTGCTGATCACCCGTTTCTTCGCGGAGGACGGTGTCGGCGAGGTCCAGGACTTCATGCCCGTCGTCGACGACTCGCGTGAGGCCGACCGCCACCGGCTGATCCGCCGCGTGGTGTGCGTACGGGGATCGCTGCCGTTCCGGGCCCGGGTGGCCCCGCGCTTCGAGTACGGGACCTGTCCGCACACGGTGCGGGCCCAGCACGGCCAGGCGGTCTTCGAGACGCCCTCGCTCACTCTCGCCCTGACGTCCAGCGTGCCCGTCGAGGTCTCCGGACCGGACGTGTGGTCGCTGTTCAAACTGCACGAGGGCGAGTCCGCCGTCTTCGCCCTGGACCGGATCGGCGGCGACGTGGCCCCCCGCTTCTGCCCGCTGTCCGAGGCGGAACAGCAGTTCAACGCCACCGTCGGGTACTGGCGGCGCTGGCTCTCCCGGTCCAGGTACCGCGGCCGCTGGCGGGAGATGGTCCACCGCTCCGCCCTCACCCTGAAGCTGCTCACCTACGTCCCGACCGGCGCGATCATCGCCGCACCGACCACCAGCCTGCCCGAGCGCATCGGTGGCGAACGCAACTGGGACTACCGCTACGTATGGATCCGCGACGCCGCGTTCTGCGTGTACGCGCTGCTCAGACTCGGTTTCACCGACGAGGCCGAGGCGTTCATGGGCTTCCTCTCCGAGCACGTCCAACTCGAAGCGACAGCGGACGGCGAAGCGGCGGGAGCGCCCCGCTCCACCGGCCCGTTGCAGATCATGTACGGCATCGACGGGCGCCGCGAACTGCCCGAACGCCGGCTGACCCACCTGGAGGGCTACCGGGGCTCGTCCCCCGTACGGGTCGGCAACGGCGCCGTCGGCCAGCTGCAACTGGACATCTACGGGGCGCTGATCGACGCCCTGTACCTCTACGACAAGTGGGGGCAGCCCATCTCCAGCGCGCACTGGGAGAGCATCGGCGAGGTGGTCGACTGGGTGTGCGAGCACTGGGACCAGCCCGACCAGGGGGTCTGGGAGAGCCGCGGCGCGGGCGAGAAACACCTCTACTCGCGGCTGATGTGCTGGGTGGCCGTCGAACGCGCGATGCGGCTCGCGCAGCACCGCGGGCTGCCCGTCGACATCGTGCGGTGGGGGCGGGCGCGCGACGCGATCTACCACCGGATCATGAGCCATGGCTGGTCCACCGAGCGGAACGCTTTCGTCCAGTACGAGGGCGGTCATGTCCTCGACGCCTCGCTGCTGATGATGCCGCTGGCGAAGTTCATCTCTCCCACCGACCCGAAGTGGCTCGCCACGCTGGACGCGCTGGGGGAGGACCTGGTGTCCGACTCGCTGGTCTACCGCTACGACCCGCAGGCCAGCCCGGACGGCCTGCGCGGCGACGAGGGCACGTTCTCGATCTGTTCGTTCTGGTACGTCGAGGCGCTGACCCGGGCCGGCCGGCTCGACGAGGCCAGGCTCGCGTTCGAGAAGATGCTCACGTACGCCAACCACCTCGGCCTGTACGCGGAGGAGATCGGCCGCACCGGGGAGCAGGTCGGGAACTTCCCGCAGGCGTTCACCCACCTCGCCCTGATCAGCGCGGCCTTCAACCTCGACCGCGCACTCGGTTAGCGCCCGGAGGCGCGCCCCGTCGACACGTGCCGCCCGAGCCGCTCGCACGGCGGGCGGTGCATCGGGTACGAAACCGGCTGGATACCCTCGCACGGTGATCACCTCCAGCGCCCGCAGCACGGTCTTCGACATCGACGGCACGCTCTGCTTCGACGGGCAGTCCATCGACGGCCGGATCCTCGCCGCAATCGGTGCCTGCGAACGCGCCGGCCACCAACTGGTCTTCGCCTCCGCCCGGCCGGTCCGCGATCTCCTGCCCGTCCTCGACGGGGCCTTCCCTTCCGCCACGCTGATCGGCGGGAACGGCAGCCTCGTCTCCGTCGGTGGCCACGTCCGAGCGCGGGCCGCGTTCGACCGCGGCGAACTCGGCGCGCTGCTGGCGGAGGCCGAGCGGTACCGGGCGGGCTACCTCGCCGACGGTCCCTGGGACTACGCCTACACCGGACCGACCGACCACCCGATCCGCAGCCGTGTCGACCAGGGAGACCTCGCCCGCAGGGTGGAGCTCGCCGACCTTCCCGAGGTCGTGAAGTTTCTTGTCGTCGACGCAACCGACATGGCGGCCCTCGCCGAGGCCGGCCGCGCGCTCGGGATGACGGTCAACCACCACCTCGACGAGGCGATCATCGACTTCGCCCCGGGCACCACGACGAAGTGGGAGGCTCTGACCTCGCTGGGGATCGACGAATACAACGCCTTCGGCAACGACATCAACGACCTCGACCTGCTGCGCAACGCGCGGCACGCGGTGCGCGTCGGCGCCCACCCGGGCCTGGACAGCGTCGCCCGCGTCACCGTCGCCCCCGATCCGGGTGCGGTCGCCGCCGAGATTTCCCGGCTGGCCGCAGCGACGCCCGTGGCCTGAATCCAGTCTCCTTGGTCATCTGCCTGTAGGTGCCGCTGCTGCTCCGGTTGAATGTTTCCGGAGGCAGCAACCGGTGCCCGGTCACAGGGGGGAGAGGGAGTTGAGCAGTTCAGGTGACGGGACGTCATCGAACCGGCGGATCGGGGAAATCGCGGCGCTGATCTCGGCGGTCACCGCTGTCGTCGGTCTGCTGCTGGCGGTGTTCGGCGTCCCGTTCGTCGGTGGTTCCCTGGTCAACCGGACCATCGCCGACGGTGCGGGCACCCCGGCCTCGTCCACGCCCACTCCGTCGGAGCCCGTCTCCCCGTCCGCGACCGCCGAGCCCGGCACCGTACCCACGGCGTCCTCCCGGCCCACCCCGCCGGCCGTGCCCGAGGGCTGGCACCGCGTCGACGAACCCGGACTCACGGCCGCCTTCGCCCTGCCGGACGGCTGGGTCCAGAAGCGGAAGAACGACATCCAGAGCAACTGGAGTTCCCCGGACGGAGCCCATGACATGAGCGTCAAACGGGACACGTCGTACGGGGCGACCGCCCAGGCGGCCTCCGCCGGGCAGCTCGCCTGGTACCGCGACACGGGCAAGTCGTCGATGGCCGACATCGAGGTCGTCACCCACACCACCCGGCAGAACGGCCGGGACGCCCTCTGGCTGGAGATCGACTACCACTATGCGCACCAGAGCGAACCCCGCAAGCGGGTGGAGGCCTTCGTCGCGGGCAGGGCGGGCCAGGTCTACCAGCTGCTCTTCGACACCGCCGCCGACTCCGGGAAGCTCACCGCGCAACGGCGGTTGTTCGCGACCGCCCGCGCCCAACTGCTGATCGACACGGGCAGCCCGGCCTGATCCAAGCGAAAGACCCCAGGGCCCGGCCGGCGGAACGGGGGAACGGGCGTGGGGGAGAACCCACTGATCGCGGCGGTGCGCGAGGGGGACGTCGAGGCGGTCGGGAGCCTCCTCGCGGAGGGCGCGGACCCCGACACCGTCGGCGTACAGGGCATCCCGGCGCTCTGTCTGGCCGTCGCGGCGTACGACGATCCGCTCGCCGAAGTCCTGATGGGCGCGGGAGCCGATCGGGACCGCCGGCTGGCCGATGGAAGCACACCCCTGATGCGGGCCGTCGACAGCGGATCGCTCACCCTCACGCGCGCGCTGTTCCACGCTGCCTGGAGGGCCGCCCCCCGACGGGGGAGTTCGACCGGACGTACTGGTCCTGGATCCTGGACGCGGCGGACCGGTACGAACAGCGGCGCCGCGAACGGGGCACTGCGGCTGCCGCCGGGCAGTGACCGCGCGAGCCCGTCGTGCGGGTCATCGCCCGGCGGGCGCGGTCCCGCACCCGGGTGCGCTCGGCGGGCTGCCGCTCGTTCGCGCAGTTCGAGCAGGCCACGGGTGGCGGCATTGATCGGGTTGACCCGTGAGTGCTTGAGTCGCTCCGGCCGAGCTTCGGGGATGGCCCGTCTTCGACGGCATCGAGATACTGGTCCCTGTGAGCAGCGTCGCGTTCGTGGTCGTCTCAGGTCTACCGGGTAGCGGAAAGAGCACCCTGGCTCGGATTCTGGCCGGACACCTCGGTCTCCCGGTGATCGACGAGGATGTGATCCTGGAGTCCCTCTACGACTCGCTCGGAGTCGGTGACCACGCCTGGCGGAGCAGGCTGAGCAGAGCAAGCGACGACATGCTGTTCGCCTTGGCGGCGGACGCCGGCCGGGCCGTGCTCGACAACTGGTGGCACCACGACACCGCCCCCGGGCGACTGCGGAGCCTCGCCGACCTCTTGATCGAAGTCCACTGCGACTGCGATGTCGCCCTCGCTGCCGAGCGCTTTCAAGCACGCACCCGACACCGCGGCCACCTCGACCCGGAACTCACTCCTCAACAGGTCGGCGAACGAGTGGCCGCCATTCGTGCCACCCACCCAGGCCCGCTCAACCTGGGCGGTCCGCTGCTGACCGTCGACACCGGCCGCCCCACCGACGCTGCGGCGATCGCGGAGGAGATCGCGCACACCCTCGGCGCCGACCGCAGCGAGCAGAACGCGCAAAGCTTTGCATAAAAGTGCGGCAATGCGTATAGTCATGCCATCGACGAGGAGGCTTTCGATGGTGGTACGTGCGGCAGTGGCAGGGGCGAGCGGATACGCCGGTGGGGAGCTGCTCCGTCTTTTGCTGGTTCACCCCCAGGTCGAGATCGGGGCACTCACCGCCAACTCCAACGCGGGGCAGAAGCTCGGCGCGCTCCAGCCGCATCTGCGGCCGCTCGCCGACCGGGTGCTCCAGCCGACCACCCCCGAGGTCCTCGCCGGGCACGACGTCGTCTTCCTCGCCCTCCCGCACGGGCAGTCCGCCGCCGTCGCCGAGCAGCTCGGTGACGAGGTGCTGATCGTCGACATGGGGGCCGACTTCCGGCTCAGGGACGCCGCGGACTGGGAGAAGTTCTACGGCTCTCCGCACGCGGGGACCTGGCCCTACGGCCTGCCCGAACTGCCGGGGGGACGCTCGGCGCTGGCGGGATCGAAGCGTATCGCGGTGCCCGGCTGCTACCCGACCGCCGTCTCCCTCGCGCTCTTCCCGGCCTACGCGGCCCAGCTGGCCGAGCCCGAGGCCGTGATCGTCGCCGCTTCCGGCACCTCCGGGGCGGGCAAGGCGGCCAAGCCGCATCTGCTCGGCTCCGAGGTGATGGGCAACATGTCCCCGTACGGCGTCGGCGGCGCCCACCGGCACACCCCCGAGATGATCCAGAACCTCAGCGCGGCGGCCGGTGAACCGGTCACGGTCTCCTTCACGCCGACCCTGGCGCCGATGCCCCGCGGCATCCTCGCCACCTGCAGCGCGAAGGCGAAGCCCGGCGTGAGCGCCGCGTCCGTCCGTGACGTGTACGAGAAGGCGTTCGCCGACGAACCCTTCGTCGACCTGCTCCCCGAGGGACAGTGGCCCGCCACGGCGTCCGTCTACGGTTCCAACGCCGTACAGATCCAGGTCGCCTACGACGAGGCGGCGCGCCGGATCATCGTGATCAGCGCCATCGACAACCTCGCCAAGGGCACCGCCGGCGGCGCCCTGCAGAGCATGAACATCGCCCTCGGACTTCCCGAGGACACAGGTCTTTCCACGATCGGAGTCGCACCGTGAGTGTCACGGCAGCACAGGGGTTCTCCGCGGCGGGCATCGCCGCGGGAATCAAGGAGAGCGGTAACCCGGACCTGGCCCTCGTGGTCAACCACGGTCCGCGTCGCGCCGCCGCGGGCGTCTTCACCTCCAACCGCGTCAAGGCCGCCCCCGTCCTCTGGTCGGAGCAGGTACTGAAGGGCGGCGAGGTCACCGCCGTCGTCCTCAACTCCGGTGGCGCCAACGCCTGTACGGGGCCCAAGGGCTTCCAGGACACCCACGCCACCGCGGAGAAGGCCGCCGAGGTGCTCACCGGCCACAACGCGGGCGAGATCGCGGTCGCGTCGACCGGGCTGATCGGCACGTTGCTCCCGATGGACAAGCTGCTGCCCGGCATCGAGCAGGCCGCCGCCGCCCTCAGCGAGCACGGCGGCGAGAAGGCCGCCATCGCGATCAAGACCACCGACACCGTCCACAAGACCGCCGTCGCGGGCGGCGAGGGCTGGACCGTCGGCGGCATGGCCAAGGGCGCGGGCATGCTCGCCCCGGGCCTCGCCACCATGCTGGTCGTCCTCACCACCGACGCCGACGTCGACACCGCCGGACTCGACTCCGCGCTGCGCGCCGCCACCCGCACCACCTTCGACCGGGTCGACTCCGACGGCTGCATGTCGACCAACGACACCGTGCTGCTGCTGGCCTCCGGGGCGAGCGGAATCACCCCGGAGCAGGGCGAGTTCGCGGAGGCCGTCCGGGTCGTCTGTGCCGACCTCGCCCGGCAGCTCATCGGTGACGCCGAGGGTGCCTCCAAGGACATCCGGATCGAGGTCATCAACGCCGCGACCGAGGACGACGCCGTCGAGGTGGGCCGCTCCATCGCCCGTAACAATCTCCTCAAGTGCGCCATCCACGGCGAGGACCCCAACTGGGGCCGGGTGCTCTCCGCGATCGGCACGACGAAGGCGGCCTTCGAGCCCGACCAGCTGAACGTCGCCATCAACGGCGTCTGGGTCTGCAAGAACGGCTGCGTCGGCGAGGACCGCGACCTGGTCGACATGCGCTACCGCGAGGTCGAGATCACCGCCGACCTGGCCGCCGGCACCGAGTCCGCCGTCATCTGGGCCAACGACCTCACCGCGGACTACGTCCACGAGAACAGCGCGTACAGCTCATGAGCGCGGCGCGGAAACACACCGCACTCCCGAAGGCGCAGATCCTCATCGAGGCACTGCCCTGGCTGACCCGGCACAACGGCAAGACCGTCGTGATCAAGTTCGGCGGCAACGCCATGATCGACGACGAGCTGAAGGCGGCCTTCGCCCAGGACGTCGTGTTCCTGCGCCAGGCCGGCCTCAAGCCCGTCGTCGTGCACGGCGGCGGCCCGCAGATCAGCGCTCAGCTCGACAAGCAGGGCCTGGTCAGCGAGTTCAAGGCGGGTCTGCGCGTCACCACGCCCGAGGCGATGGACGTCGTACGGATGGTGCTGGCCGGCCAGGTCCAGCGCGAACTCGTCGGTCTGCTCAACCAGCACGGCCCGCTCGCCGTCGGCATGACCGGCGAGGACGCCCACACGATCACCGCCACCCAGCACCGGCCGACCATCGACGGCGAGACCGTCGACATCGGCCGGGTCGGCGAGATCACCGCCATCGACACCGGGGCGATCCAGGCGCTGCTGGACGACGGCCGGATCCCGGTCATCTCCTCCATCGCACGCTCCGCCGACGACAACCACGTCTACAACGTCAACGCCGACACCGCGGCCGCCGCGCTCGCCGCCGCGCTGAACGCCGAGACGCTGATGGTCCTCACCGATGTCGAGGGCCTCTACGAGGACTGGCCCAACAGCGACGACGTGATCAGCCGTCTCACCGCGGCCGAGCTGGAGAAGCTGCTGCCGGAACTCTCCAGCGGCATGGTGCCGAAGATGCAGGGCTGCCTGCACGCCGTGCGCAACGGCGTCGAGACCGCCCGCGTGATCGACGGCCGGGTCCAGCACTCGATCCTGCTGGAGATCTTCACCGACGAAGGAATCGGCACGATGGTCGTGCCCGACGCACAGCCCGACGCGCAGGGGGAGTCATGAGCAATCAGGAGCTCGCACAGCGCTGGAACCACGCGCTGATGGACAACTACGGGACCCCGCAGCTGTCCCTGGTCCGCGGCGAGGGCGCCCGGGTGTGGGACGCCGACGGCACCGAGTACCTCGACTTCGTCGGCGGTATCGCGGTGAACGCGCTGGGGCACGCCCACCCCGCCGTCGTCGAGGCCGTCTCCACCCAGATCGCCTCCCTCGGTCATGTCTCCAACCTCTTCATCGCCGAACCGCCCGTCGCGCTCGCCGAACGGCTGCTCCAGCTCTTCGGCCGGACCGGCCGCGTCTACTTCTCCAACTCGGGCGCCGAGGCCAACGAGGCCGCCTTCAAGATCGGCCGGCTGACCGGACGGACCCACATGGTCGCCACCGACGGCGGCTTCCACGGCCGGACCATGGGCGCGCTCGCGCTGACCGGCCAGCCCAAGAAGCGCGAGCCGTTCCTTCCGCTGCCCGGTGACGTCACGCACGTCCCGTACGGTGACGCGGACGCCCTGCGGGCCGCCGTCACCACCGACACCGCCCTGGTGATCATCGAGCCCGTCCAGGGCGAGAACGGTGTGGTCGTACCACCCGCCGGGTATCTGGAGGCCGCCCGGGAGATCACCCGGGCCACCGGCACCCTGCTCGTGCTCGACGAGGTGCAGACCGGCATCGGCCGCTGCGGCCAGTGGTTCGAGCACCAGGCCCACCAGGGCGTCGAGCCAGACGTCGTCACCCTCGCCAAGGGCCTGGGCGGCGGACTGCCGATCGGCGCGACCGTGGCCTTCGGACCGGCGGCCGATCTGCTGCAACCGGGCCAGCACGGCACGACGTTCGGCGGCAACCCGATCGCCTGCGCCGCCGGTCTCGCCGTCCTGGACACCCTCGCCGCCGATGGCGTCCTGGACCGGGTGAAGCGGCTCGGCGAGCGGATCCGGGACGGCGTGGAGGGTCTCGGCCACCCACTGGTCTCCCATGTCCGCGGCTCCGGACTGCTGCTGGGTATCGTGCTCACCGAGCCCCTCGCGCCTCAGGTGCAACAGGCGGCTCAGGGAGCCGGAATCCTGGTGAACGCGCCCGCCCCCGATGTCCTGCGGCTCATGCCGCCGCTGATCATCGGTGACGCGGAGGTGGACGCGTTGCTCCAGGCACTGCCCGGCGCTCTCGACGCGGCAAAAGGGGACGGACGATCCGGAGAATGAGGCGACGACGATGACCGAGGCGCAGGAAACCGAGCACGGCGGGCCGTCCGTGCCGCAGACCCGCACCGCACGCCACCGCCGGATCGTGGACATCCTGAACCGGCAGCCGGTGCGTTCGCAGAGCCAGCTGGCCAAGCTCCTCGCCGACGACGGGCTGAGCGTCACCCAGGCGACGCTCTCCCGCGATCTGGACGAGCTGGGCGCGGTGAAGATCCGCAACACCGGCGGCGAGCTGATCTACGCGGTGCCGAGCGAGGGCGGATTCCGCACCCCGCAGGCCCCGTTGGGCGGGTCCGCGAAGGAGGAGCGGATGCGGCGGCTCTCCGCCGAACTGCTCATCTCCGCGGAGGCGTCGGCCAACCTCGTGGTGCTGCGCACCCCGCCGGGCGCGGCCCAGTTCCTCGCCTCGGCCATCGACCAGGCCGAACTGCACGACATCCTCGGCACCATCGCGGGTGACGACACCCTGATGCTGATCAGCCGTGACCCGTCGGGCGGCCAGGCGCTCGCCGACCATCTGCTGCGACTGGCCCAGAACGAGCGCTGATCGGACCGGTGTTGTGGGCTTCCGTCAGTAGCGCGTGATCGCGGTCGGGCCCGACCGGGTGCCGATCGCGATGTGCGGACGGCGGGCCGGGTTCACCCAGTCGAGGATCCGGTCCATCGCGGCCGCCGGTACGGAGACACAACCGGCGGTCGCGCCACGCCCGTTGACGTGGAGGAAGATTCCGGCGCCGCGCCCGCGCACCGGCCGTTCGTAGTTGAACCCGATGACGAGCGCGCGGGCGTACTGCGTCGGATAGGCGATCAGATGCTCCGCCTCGCCCGCCCGGCAGTCCGCGGGCCGCGGCTCCACCCAGCGGTTGTAGGCCCGCGCCGCGTTGTCCTGGCACCACCACGACCGGTCGTTGACCCGGCGGTACGGATGGACGGTGCCGGCCGGTGCGGGCTTGATCCCGAAGGCGTACGGCAGGTCGTACAGGCCGGTGGGGGTGGTGTTCGTGCCCTGCTTGCGCGACGCCCCCTCGGCCAGGCCCTTCGCACCGAACCTGGCGGGCGTGGACCCGCCCTTCACCCAGACCCCCCGGCGCAGGTTCCACCAGGTGACGGTGCCCGTGGTGGAGTCCTCGGCCGGGGCCTCGGCCGTGATCAGCTGGGTGCCGCCGCCGGTGTCGGCCAGCCGTGCCGGGAGCGGGGGTGTGGCGGCGGGCCGGGCCGCGACCGAGCCCGCCAGCGCGAGCAGTACCGAAAAGGTCACCAGGGATCTGCGCATGTCCGGACGGTAGACCCTTTGGCCGGGCGCCACCCGGGGATCTGCCCCGTACGGCTCAATACCGATCCGCCGAGTCCCGGACGGATCGGGACTCAATCCACTGAGTCCCGATCCGTCCGGGGCATGGCCGGCAGCGGGAGCGGCAGGCCCGGAAGCCCGTCGATACTCGTCGCCACGTGCTCCTTCTTCTCGAAGTAGGCACCGAGCGAGGCGTCGTCCTCGCGGGCGAAGCGCTGGGCGTGCAGCGGCCGGTCCTCCTCGTACGACATGAACGGCACCGCGAATCCGCAGGTGTCCCGGATCAGCTCGGCCCTGACCACGATGACGGCGCGCAGGCCGTGGGCGCCGGGGTCCGCCCGGGGGAAGTGTTCGAGCAGTGCGCCGAACCGCGGATCGTCCCGGAAGACCGGCTCACCGCGACCGTGCACCCGCACGATGTTCGGCGGCCCCTGGAAGGCGCACCACATCAGTGTGATCCGGCCGTTCTCGCGGAGATGGGCGACGGTCTCGGCATTGCTGCCCGCGAAGTCCAGATAGGCCACGGTCAGCCCGTCGATGACGGCGAACGAACCGCTGACGCCCTTGGGGGAGAGGTTGACCGTGCCCGCTCCGTCCAGGGGTGCCGTCGCCGTGAAGAAGATGGGCTGCTCTTCGATGAAGGTCCTGATCCGTCCGTCGATGCGTTCATATGCTTTCCCCATGACGGCCATTGTCATCCCCAACTCCGGTGGCAGCGAGGTGATCTCACCTGGTGGGACGCTTGCGGGGGCCTTCGCACCGATGGGGGCGACCGCATACTTTTGACAAAACATACGGAGGTCTGCATAGTTATACCCATCAGTGATTGCACCGTGAGGAGAGACCCGTGACCGAGCGCGTCGTGCTCGCCTATTCAGGCGGCCTGGACACCTCCGTCGCCATCGGCTGGATCGCCGAGGAGACGGGCGCCGAGGTCATCGCCGTCGCCGTGGACGTCGGCCAGGGCGGCGAGGACCTGGACGTCATCCGTAAGCGCGCGCTCGCCTGCGGTGCCGTCGAGGCCGAGGTCGCGGATGCCAGGGACGAGTTCGCCGAGGAGTACTGCCTCCCCGCGATCAAGGCCAACGCCCTCTACATGGACCGCTACCCGCTGGTCTCGGCCCTCTCCCGGCCGGCCATCGTCAAGCACCTCGTCGCCGCCGCCAACAAGCACGGTGCCGGCGTCGTCGCCCACGGCTGTACCGGCAAGGGCAACGACCAGGTCCGCTTCGAGGCCGGCATCTCCGCCCTCGGCCCCGGCCTGAAGTGCATCGCCCCGGTCCGTGACTACGCGATGACCCGGGACAAGGCGATCGCCTTCTGCGAGGAGAAGAACCTCCCGATCGCGACCACCAAGAAGTCCCCGTACTCCATCGACCAGAACGTCTTCGGGCGCGCCGTCGAGACGGGCTTCCTGGAGGACATCTGGAACGCGCCGATCGAGGACATCTACGAGTACACCGATAATCCCGCCACCCCGCGCGAGGCCGACGAGGTCGTCATCTCCTTCAAGGAGGGCGTCCCGGTGGCGATCGACGGCAGGCCCGTCACCGTCCTCCAGGCGATCCAGCAGCTCAACGTACGGGCGGGCGCCCAGGGCATCGGCCGGATCGACATGGTCGAGGACCGTCTCGTCGGCATCAAGTCCCGCGAGGTGTACGAGGCGCCGGGCGCGATCGCACTGATCACCGCCCACCAGGAGCTGGAGAACGTCACCGTCGAGCGCGAGCTGGCCCGCTACAAGCGGCAGGTCGAGCAGCGCTGGGGCGAGCTGGTCTACGACGGCCTGTGGTTCTCCCCGCTCAAGCGCGCCCTGGACGGCTTCATCGAGGAGGCCAACCAGCATGTGACCGGTGACATCCGGATGACCCTGCACGCGGGCCGCGCGGTCGTCACCGGCCGAAGGTCCGAGCAGTCGCTCTACGACTTCAACCTCGCCACCTACGACTCGGGCGACACGTTCGACCAGTCCAAGGCACAGGGCTTCATCGAGATCTTCGGCCTCTCGTCGAAGATCGCGGCGAAGCGTGACCTCGCCTGACCCCCAGTAGTTACGTCACCGCCTCCCCGGCCCTGGGCACGGGGAGGCGGTCGCACACCCACCACCCCGTTCTTCCGAGGAGCACGCAGTGAGCAACGGCAACGGCAACAGCGACGTACGCCTCTGGGGCGCCCGCTTCGCCGACGGTCCGGCCGAGGCGCTGGCCAAGCTGTCCGCCTCCGTCCACTTCGACTGGCGGCTCGCGCCGTACGACATCGCCGGTTCCCGCGCCCACGCGCGTGTCCTGAACAAGGCGGGCCTGCTCACCGAGGACGAGCTGAGCCGCATGATCGCCGGTCTCGACCAGCTCGAAGCCGATGTCGCGGACGGCTCCTTCACCGGCACCATCGCCGACGAGGACGTCCACACCGCACTGGAGCGCGGGCTGCTGGAACGCCTCGGCCCGGACCTCGGCGGCAAGCTGCGGGCCGGCCGGTCCCGCAACGACCAGATCGCCACGCTCTTCCGGATGTACCTGCGCGACCACGCCCGGATCATCGGCGGTCTGATCGCCGAACTGCAGGGCGCGCTGGTCGGCCTCGCCGAGGCGCACCCGGACGTCGCGATGCCCGGCCGTACGCATCTGCAGCACGCCCAGCCGGTGCTCTTCGCCCACCACGTCCTGGCCCATGTGCAGTCCCTGTCCAGGGATGCCGAGCGGCTGCGCCAGTGGGACGAGCGGACCGCCGTCTCCCCGTACGGCTCCGGCGCCCTGGCCGGTTCGTCCCTCGGCCTCGACCCGGAGGCGGTCGCCGCCGACCTCGGCTTCGAGCACGGCTCCGTCGCCAACTCCATCGACGGAACGGCCTCCCGCGACTTCGTCGCCGAGTTCGCCTTCATCACCGCGATGATCGGTGTGAACCTCTCGCGGATCGCGGAGGAGGTCATCATCTGGAACACGAAGGAGTTCTCCTTCGTCACCCTGCACGACGCCTTCTCCACCGGCTCCTCGATCATGCCGCAGAAGAAGAACCCGGACATCGCCGAGCTGGCCCGCGGCAAGTCCGGCCGGCTGATCGGCAACCTGACCGGCCTGATGGCCACGCTCAAGGCCCTCCCGCTCGCATACAACCGCGACCTCCAGGAGGACAAGGAGCCGGTCTTCGACTCCTGCGACCAGCTGGAAGTCCTGCTGCCCGCCTTCACCGGCATGATGGCCACCCTCACCGTCAACCGCGAGCGCATGGAGGAGCTGGCCCCGGCCGGCTTCTCGCTCGCCACCGACATCGCCGAGTGGCTGGTCAAGCAGGGCGTGCCGTTCCGCGTCGCCCACGAGGTCGCCGGTGCGTGCGTCAAGGAGTGCGAGCAGCACGGCATCGAGCTCGACGAGCTGACCGACGAGCAGTTCGCCAAGATCTCCGAGCACCTCACCCCCGAGGTCCGCACGGTCCTCGACGTGGCCGGTGCGCTCGCCTCCCGCAGCGGCCGCGGCGGTACGGCCCCGTCGGCCGTGGCCGTCCAGCTCGCCGAGGTGAAGGCCGACCTCGCCGCCCAGCTGGCGTGGGCCACCGAGAAGAACTGACCGCGACAGGGGCGGCACCGGAAGGCGGGGAGCGGTCGTACGCTCCCCGCCTTCCGGTTTCCGTGAGCTGGGTTACGTTGACGGGGAGCGCACCGATCGACGAGGAGCCCCACGATGCCTTTCGCCCGGCTGGCCACAGCGACGACTCCGACCGCCCATATCGGGCTCGGCCTGGCGGCGGTCGGCAGGCCCGGCTACATCAATCTCCACCGCGACCGCGATCTGCCCGCCGACCGCAGCGTCGAGGCGATGCGCAAACGCACCCACGAACTGCTCGACGCCGCCTACGCACAGGGCGTCCGCTACTTCGACGTGGCCCGCTCCTACGGCCGCTCGGAGGAGTTCCTGGCCGACTGGCTGACGGCGCGCCCCGAGGTGGACGACGTCGTCATCGGCAGCAAGTGGGGCTACACCTACACGGCAGGCTGGAGCGTCGAGGCCGAGGCGCACGAGGTCAAGGACCACAGCCTCGCCACGTTCCTGCGCCAGCGGGCCGAGACCGACGCGCTGCTCGGTGACCGGCTGGACCTCTACCAGATCCACTCGGTCACCGCCGACAGCCCGGCCCTTACGGACAAGGAGCTGCACGAACGGCTGGCCGCCCTCGCCGCGGAAGGGGTCAGCGTCGGCCTCACCACCAGCGGACCCGCCCAGGCCGACGCGATCCGGGCCGCCCTCACCGTCACCGTGGACGGCGAGCCGCTCTTCCGTACCGTCCAGGCCACCTACAACGCCCTGGAGACCTCGGCCGGGACGGCGCTCGCCGAGGCCCATGCCGCCGGACTCACCGTGATCGTCAAGGAGGCCATGGCCAACGGGCGGCTCGCCGGGACGGAGGCCCCCGCCGTGGTCCGGGAGATCGCCGCCGACGCCGGTCTCGGCAGCGACGCGATCGCCCTGGCCCTGGTGCTGCACCAGCCCTGGGCCGGTGTGGTGCTCTCCGGCGCGGCGACCGTCGGCCAGCTCGCCGGAAACCTCCACGCGGCCGTCGTCGATCTCGACGAGGAACGGCGCGCCCGGCTCGACGCGCTGGTGGAGGAGCCCGAGGCGTACTGGCGGCACCGCGCCGGGCTGCGCTGGAGCTGACCGGACACCGCCGGAGAACCGCGCGGGCCGTCCCGTCACATCGACGGGGCTCCGTCCGTCAGTGCTGTGACGGAACACGACGGAGGAATGCGACTGTGGACGGACATGAGTTCCTGGCGGAGCGCTTCGAGGAGAACCGGAGCCGGCTGAAGGCCGTGGCCTACCGGATGCTCGGTTCGACGAGCGAGGCGGAGGACGCGGTCCAGGAGGCCTGGATCCGGCTCAGCCGTTCCGATGACCGGGTGATCGAGAACCTGGGCGGCTGGCTGACGACGGTCGTGGGGCGGGTGTGCCTGGACATGCTGCGCTCCCGCCGCTCCCGCCGGGAGGAGCCCCTGGGTACCGGGGCACCCGAGGAGCACGTCGCCGGCCCGGACCTCGGCGACCGGCCGGGGACCGACCCCGAGCAGCAGGCGCTGATGGCCGACTCGGTCGGTCTCGCGATGCTCGTCGTACTCGAAACGCTCGACCCCGCGGAGCGGCTCGCCTTCGTGCTGCACGACATGTTCGCCGTGCCCTTCGACGAGATCGCCGGCGTCGTGGGCCGTACCCCGGCCGCGACCAGGCAGCTCGCCAGCCGGGCGCGGCGCCGGGTGCAGGGCGTGGACCCGGTTCCGGACCCCGATCTCACCCGCAAGCGCGAGGTCGTCGCCGCCTTCCTGGCCGCCGCCCGCGACGGTGACTTCGATGCGCTCGTGGCCGTGCTCGACCCGGACGTGGTGGTGCGGTCCGACGTCGGCGCCGACGGGGTCGGTGCCCCGGCCCCGGTGCGGGGCGCCGACCCCGTGGCCCGTCAGGCAATGATGTTCGCGCCGTTCGCGCGGTCGGCGCAGCAGGCGCTGGTCGACGGGGAACCGGCCGTCATCTCGACCCGCGAGGGCCGCCGGTTCTCGGTCCTGATCTTCACGGTCGCCCGGGGGAAGGTCGTCGAGATGTCCGTGATCAACGACCCGGCCCGCCTCCCCGGCCTCGATCTGACGGTCCTCAACGACTGACGGGACCGGGCGGTCGGGGTGCCCGCCGTGCGACCGTCCGCGCGGGGCGTTCGTACGGCGGGCTCAGCGCCCGCCCCGCGGGCCGCCGTCCGCCCATGCCGCGAGCGCCGCGAAATCGGACGGCAGCAGCCCGATCCCCGGGTCGATCCACCGGAGCAGCGTCTCGGTGGCTCCCTGCTCCGAGACCCACTCCCGGTCCTGCTCGGCGATCTCGTCGTCGACCCAGGCGAACGGCCTGCCGGCCGCGTACTCCACGACGTACTGCGTCTTCCAGTACGTGCCGTGCGGGGCGCTGCCGTGCATCGCCGGCCAGTCGATGTACGGCAGCGGGGGCAGCCCGAGCCGCGGCCCGATCCAGACGTTCGCCTCGTCCTTCCAGGTCGTCGCCCAGACCAGCTCGTACCGGCCGGCCAGGGCCAGCAGCGCCCTGCCGTGCTCCGGGTTCAGCAGGACGGGGAGCGGCGGACCGTAGTCCCACCCCGGCGGCCGCATCAGATGCTTCGCATAACCATCCGGTGGCCGGAGGTGCGCGAGAGCCGCGTAGGGATTGAGCGGACCGTCGATGTCGATCAGCAGCAGCGGCTTCATGGCGCCATGGTCCTCCCTCCCTCCGGGGGCGGACAGGCCTTTTCAATGAGACATTCTTGTCTCATATGGCCTATGGTTGTCTCATGAGTCTCGACCGTGAGCAGGTGCTGCGCAGTGCCGCCGCTCTGCTGACCCGCAAATCGACCGCCACCATGGACGAGGTCGCCAGAGCCGCAGGCATCGGACGCGCCACCCTGCACCGGCACTTCGCCGGACGGGACGCCCTGGTCAGAGCGTTGGAGAACCTGGGCATCCAGGAGGTGGAAGCGGCTCTGGACGCCGCCGCGCTCGACGAGGGCCCCGCGCAGGACGCGCTGCGCCGCTTCGTCGCGGCCGTCGAGCCGAGCGCCGGACTGCTCTCCTTCCTCGTCACCGAGAACCAGCTCTTCGAGGGCGAAGAGGTGAACGAGGGCTGGAACCGCCTCGACGCCCGGGTCTCCGCCTTCTTCAGGCGCGGCCAGGAGCGCGGCGAATTCCGGATCGACCTCACCCCCGCCTGGCTGACCGAGGCCCTCTACGGGCTCATCTCGTCCGCCGCCTGGGCCGTCCAGGACGGCCGGGTCGCGAGCCAGGACTTCCAATACATGATCGTCGAGTTGCTGCTCGGCGGTGCCCGCCGGAGCGTGGAGCAATGATCCGTACCGAACAGCGGGTGGAAACACCGGAAGAGCTGCACCGTCCCGGGCGGTGGATCGCTCTGTCCGTGCTCGTCCTCGCCGTGCTGCTCGTGGCGATCGACGCCACCGTCCTCGGTCTGGCGACCCCGTTCCTCACCGAAGACCTCGAACCGACCGGCACCCAGCTCCTGTGGATCGGCGACGTCTACTCCTTCGTCATCGCCGGACTCCTGGTCTCGATGGGCAGCCTCGGCGACCGCATCGGCCGCAAGAAGCTGCTGCTGTGCGGTGCGACGGCGTTCGGCGCGGTCTCGGTGCTCAACGCCTACGCGCACACCCCCGAGATGATGATCCTGGCGCGGGCGCTGCTCGGTGTCGCGGGCGCCACCCTGATGCCGTCCACGCTCGCCCTGATCCGTAACCTCTTCCACGACCCGCGCGAGCGCAGCCTCGCCATCGGCATCTGGGGTGCGATGGCCTCCGCCGGAGCGGCGGTCGGCCCGGTGGTCGGCGGACTCCTGCTGGAGCACTTCTGGTGGGGCTCGGTCTTCCTGATCAACCTGCCGGTCATGGCGGTCCTCGTGGCCGTCGGCGCCAAGATGATCCCCGAGTCCAGGAACCCGGCCCCGGGCCCCTGGGACCTGGCCGGCGTCGCGCTCTCCTTCGTCGGCATGATCGGCGTCGTGTACGCCGTCAAGGAGTTGGCGGCGCACGGCCCGAGCGCGGGGACCGTCGCCGCGGGCATCGGTGGTGTGGCCGCACTCTGCTGGTTCGTACGCAGGCAACTCACGCTTCCCGCACCCCTGCTGGACATGCGGCTCTTCCATCACCGGGGCTTCTCGGGCGCGGTCCTCGCCGACCTGCTGACCATCCTCGGCCTGTCCGGACTGGTCTTCTTCCTCTCCCAGTTCCTCCAACTGGTGCAGGGGCGCGGGCCGCTGGAGGCCGGTCTCGCCGAACTGCCCGCGGCCGTCGGCGCGGTCGCCGCCGGTCTGATCGCCGGCCGGGCGGCCCGTCGCTTCTCGGTGCGCTCGGTGGTGACCAGCGGTCTCGCGGCGATCGGCCTGGCGCTCGCCGCGGTCACCCTGATCCACAAGGAGACCGCCTACCCGCTGATCGGCGCGGTGCTGCTCATCGTCGGCGTGGGTGCGGGCTTCGCCTTCACCGTCACCTCCGACGTGATCCTCTCCAGCGTTCCCAAGGAGCAGGCGGGCTCCGCCGGCGCGGTCTCCGAGACGGCGTACGAACTCGGTGCGGCCCTCGGCATCGCCCTGCTCGGCTCCATCGTCACCGGCGTCTACCAGACGTTCGAATCGCCCGAGGGCACCCCGCCGGCCAACGCAGGGGCCGCGCACGAATCGCTGGGCGGCGCGGTCGAGGCGGCCCACGGTCTGTCGGCCCAGCAGGGACAGGCGCTGCTCGCCGCGGCGCAGGACTCGTTCGTCGAAGGGCTGCGGCTCGCCGCGGGGGTCGGCGCGGCGGTCCTGCTGGCGACGGCCGTCGCAGCCTGGTTCCTGCTGCGCGGTCAGAAGCTGGAGGACGGCATCGTGCACCAGTAGCCGCCGGGCCACCCGGACATGCGGAAGGGCCCGTACCACCGAGAACCGGGGTACGGGCCCTTTCGCACGTCCTGCCGTCGGCGCGTCCGCGTCAGCTCACGCGGCCTTGGCCTTCGTGGCGTACATGTCGACGTACTCCTGACCGGACAGCCGCATCACCTCGGCCATCACGGAGTCGGTCACCGCCCGCAGCACATAGCGGTCGCGGTCCATGCCCTCGTAGCGGGAGAACTCCATCGGCTCGCCGAAGCGGACCGTCACCTTGCCCGGACGCGGCAGGCCGGCCCCGCCGGGCTGCAGCTTGTCCGTGCCGATCATCGCGAACGGCACCACCGGCGCGCCCGTCATCAGCGTCAGCCGGGCGATGCCCGTGCGGCCCCGGTACAGCCGGCCGTCGGGGGAGCGGGTGCCCTCGGGGTAGATGGCGAACGCCTTGCCCTCCTCCAGCACCCGACGGCCCGTCATCAGCGCCGCGACACCGCCGCGGCCGCCGTCCCGGTCCACCGGGATCATGCCGCAGCCGGTGAAGAACCAGGCCATCGCCCGGCCCTTGAGCCCCTTGCCCGTCACGTACTCGTCCTTGCCGATGTAGTACACCGGCCGGTCGCAGCAGATCGGCATGATCATCGAGTCGATGAACGTCAGATGGTTGCCCGCGAGGATCACCGGACCGTCCCCGGGAATGTTCTCCACACCCTCCACCTGGGGGCGGAACATCAGGCGCAAGATCGGTCCGAGCACTGCCTTGATGAGTGCGTGTCGGGACAACGGTTCCTCCGGTGTAGTGGCCGGGCCGGCCGAGGTGCGGGATCGTGACGGTCCATGCAGGTGAGGACGATACTCGCGGGCGCTCGCTGATCGCACATCGGGTTCACGGAGCGGATACGTGGTGTTGACCTGAGTTTCCGCCAAGTTCGTCCAGGGGCTGCCTCCACGACGGTACTGCTGCCTAAGCTCGGGCCTCGCTCGACAGGTGCCAGACATCACACGCGAGGAGCATTCATGACTGAGCGCGCGCAGGCCGGTCCCGGCCGCAGGACCATGCTGGGAGCGGGAGCCGCCGTACTGGGCACGGCCGCCCTCGGACTGGCCGGCGGCCCGGCCGACGCCGCCGGCAACACCGCGGGGAAGGTCTCCGAGCGGCACGGCGGCCACGGCTTCCGCCTCGACCTGCCGGTGCCCACCGTCATCGGGCACCGCGGCAGCAGCGGCTACCGGCCCGAGCACACCATCGGCTCCTACCAGCTGGCCCTCGACATGGGCGCGCACATCATCGAGCAGGACCTGGTGCCGACCAGGGACGGCCATCTCGTATGCCGTCACGAGAACGACATCACCGCCACCACCGATGTCTCCGCCCACCCCGAGTTCGCGAGCCGCCGGACCACCAAGAAGGTCGACGGCGTCTCCCTCACCGGCTGGTTCACCGAGGACTTCACCCTCGCCGAACTGAAGACGCTGCGGGCCAAGGAGCGCATCCCCGGCACCCGCCAGAAGAACACGCTCTACGACGGCCGCTGGGAGATCCCCACCTTCGAGGAGGTGCTGCGCTGGGCCGACCGCGAGGGCCGCAGGCGCGGAAAGCCCGTCTGGCTGTACGTCGAGACCAAGCACCCCACCTATTTCCGCGGCCTCGGCCTCGGACTCGAAGAGCCGCTCGCCAAGCTGCTGCGCCGTTACGGCCGGCACCGCGAGCAGTCGCCGCTGATCCTCCAGTCCTTCGAGCCCGGCAGCATCCAGCGGCTGGCGCGGCTCGTCGCGACCCCGCGCGTCGTGCTGCTGTCCGGCGCGGGCTCGCGCCCCTGGGACTTCGTGACGTCCGGCGACCCGCGCACCGTGGCCGACCTGGTGAAGCCCGAAGGGCTGAAGTGGATGGCCTCCTTCGCGCAGGGCATCGGCCCCACCCTGGACCTGATCATCCCCAAGGACGCCTCGGGGCGGCTCACCGCACCGACCACCCTGGTGGACGACGCGCACGCGCAGGACCTGGTCCTGCACCCCTACACCATGCGCAATGAGAACAACTTCCTGCCCGCCGACTTCCGGCGCGGCACGGACCCCACCGCCTACGGTGACGCGTTCGGCGCGTTCCAGGCGTACTTCGCGACGGGCATCGACGGCATCTTCTCCGACCACCCGGACACAGCCCTGCTCGCCGCGGCGGACTTCGCCGCGAAGTGACACCGCGTCAGCACCCGGCCGGGGCGTGCCCCGGTCGGGTGGTGCTCGCCCGGTACGGCAACCGGTCGCCCGCGCGGGCGCGTCGGCCGGGGCATGATGCTTCTCGATCTTGCTCCCGCGGCCCCCGCCCCCACCACCGCGGCCGTCGTCCGTGCCCTGTATCCGCTGGTGAGCGCCGAGGCCATGGCCGAGGCGGCCGCCTCGGTGACGGGTGCGGCGGTCGAACCGGCCGATCTCGAACAGGCCGTCTGGCTACGGCTGCTGGAGCGGCTCGCGGGGGAGGGACCACCGACGGACCCGGCCCGCTGGGTGCGGGACGCCGTACGGGCGGAGGCCCGCAGGGCCCGCCGTACCGCCCGCCACGAACGCCCCTACCGCGACGACACCGCCGCGGATCCGGCCGGCTGCCCGGAGCGGCTCGCCGTCGGCGCCGACGAACGCCGGGCGCTGCGCGCGGCGGTGGACCGGCTGCCCGGCAGGTGCGCCCGGCTGATGGCGGCGATGCTCGCGCCCAGTGATCCCACCTACCGGGAAATCGCAGGGAAGTTGGGTATGTCACAGGGGAGTTTGGGCCCGATCCGTTCCCGATGCCTTGGATGTCTGCGCAGAATGCTCGCGGCGGAGGTTGCTGCTCCTGAACTGCGGGGAAAGGAGCGTTAGACAACCGGTGGATCAGGTGGGCGGAGGCATGCGCGGATGGGCATGAGCGTGATCATCTCGGCGGCGACGGCACAGGACGCCGAACAGATCTTGAAACTCCAGTACCTCTGCTTCCAGAGCGAGGCGGAGCTGTACGGGAACTACCGGATCGACCCGCTCGTCCAGACCCTCGACTCGTTGCTCGCCGAGATCGCCACGAACCCGGTGTTCGTGGCGCGGCTGGGTGACGAAGTCGTCGGCTCGGTCCGGGGAGCCATCGGCGAGGACGGCGCGGGGGAGATCGGCAGGCTCTGCGTCCACCCCCGGCTCCAGGGGCACGGTCTCGGTGCCCGGCTGCTGCGGGCGGCGGAGGCGGGACTCGCCGACCAGCGGTCGGCCACCCGGTTCCGGCTGCACACCGGTCATCGCAGCGAGAGCAATCTGCGGCTCTACCGGCGGGCGGGCTACGCCCCCGTGGGCAACGAGACCGGCCGGGACGGCGTCCTGATGATCCTGCTGGAGAAGGACGCCACGAAGCCCGTGTACGTGGCCAGCGCCTGAGCCGGCTACGCGTTCCTCGCCCGGCGCAGCCACATCATCCCGGTGATCGGCAGGATCACCGGGATGAACAGGTAACCCATGCCGAAGTCGGACCAGACGGTGGCCTCCGCGAACGCCGAGGGCTCCACCATCGTCCAGGTCCCGACGACCAGCACGCCCAGCAGCTCGGCGGCGCAGCACACCAGCGCGGTCCTGCGCGCCTTCTCGCCCCCGCGCACCAGCGAGTACGTGATGAACCCGTACACGAGCGCGGCGACGGCCGACAGCACATAGGCGAGCGGCGCCTTGCCGAAGTCCAGGATCATCTGGACGATCGAGCGGGAGGCGGCCGCGACGGTGAACACCCCGTAGAACCAGACCAGTACCCGGCCGGGACCGGTGCCGAGGTCGAAGGGCTGCTTCTCGCCGGTGGCCGCCGCGGGGGTGCGATCGGTGTCGGTCACGGTCAGTTTCCCCAGATGTCGTAGAGCCGTACTTCGAGGACGGCCAGCACGACCGCGCCCGCCGCCACCGTCACCGAACCCCACCGGGTCCGCTCGGTCAGCGACAGGAAACCGGCCGCGGGCACCGCGAGGAAGGACCCGATCAGATACGCGATGAAGATCGTCATGCCCTGCTCGGGCCGCTCGCCCCGGGACAACTGCACGATGCCCACCACCAGCTGGGCCAGCGCCAGCAGCGAGACCACGGCCATCCCGATGAAGTGCCAGTCCTTGGTCGGCTGGTCCCGGTATGCGGCGAATCCGCACCAGGCGGCGAGGGCGAGCGCGGTCGCGGCGACCGCGACCGTCAGGGCGTCAAGCATGGGGTGAGGGTATTACGGACCAAACGACCCCCTGCGTGCGCCCCCTGCCCCCGCTCCCGGCGGACTGCGGGCCGGACGGGCACCCGGGGCGAAGGTCGTGGCCTTGGCCACAACCCACGACCCTTCCGAACCGGTCACCGATGTCGTCGCCGACGAGTCCTCCGCCGTATCCGTGCAGGTCACAGCCGATGGAACGGGAGTCGAGACAACCGGCCGAACCGTCTCACGGCACTGTCCACGGCTGTCCGCTATTCGGACAGGCTGGTCGGGCGGAACGTTACGTCTGTTTTACTTGGGACATGACCACGACGAGCAACCGCATCCTTGCGACCGAGGCGATCACTACGCCCGGTGCTCGTTGTATGTGTCGAATGCGCACCTTCTGAGGGCCCCAGCCCGATCCTCGCGCCCCGAAGCGAGACCGAGCGCCGGCCGTCCGCATCCAGCGGAACGAGCCTGCCCCAGCACCGCTGCCCGGCCAACCGCCGCCCCGAGCCGTGCCGAGACCCCCGCTTGGAACGTCCGATCGAAACGTCCAAACAGTCTCATCAGACGAATGCCCCGTGCCCGGCGGACACCGCGCCGCGCACTCGACAGTGACGGAAACCCCTGTGATCACCACTTCGGGCCTCACGAAGGTCTACCAGTCGCACGGCCGTGAGGTCACCGCCCTGGACGGCGTCGACCTGCACGTCCGCGAGGGCGAGGTGTACGGCGTCATCGGACAGAGCGGCGCCGGTAAATCCTCCCTGATCCGCTGCGTCAACCTCCTGGAGCGCCCCACCTCCGGCACCGTGACCGTGGCCGGCCAGGACCTCACCGCACTCGCCGGACGCGGCCGCCGTGCCGGCAAGGAACTGCGCGAAGCACGCAGCCGCATCGGCATGGTCTTCCAGCACTTCAACCTGCTGGCCTCCCGCACCGTCCAGGACAACGTCGAACTCCCGCTGGAGATCCTCGGCGTCTCCGGCCGGGACCGCTCCCGCAAGGCACTCGAACTCCTCGACCTGGTAGGCCTCGCCGACAAGGCCAAGGCCTATCCGGGCCAGCTCTCCGGCGGCCAGAAGCAGCGCGTCGGCATCGCCCGCGCCCTCGCCGGGGACCCCAAGGTCCTGCTCTCCGACGAGGCGACCTCGGCCCTCGACCCCGAGACCACCCGCTCCATCCTCCAGCTGCTGCGCGACCTCAACCAGCAGCTCGGCCTGACCGTTCTGCTCATCACGCACGAGATGGACGTCGTCAAGACGGTCTGCGACTCCGCCGCGCTGATGCAGAAGGGACGCATCGTCGAGTCCGGCACCGTCGGCGAGCTGCTGGCCACCCCCGGCTCCCAACTGGCCGATGAGCTGTTCCCCGTCGGCGGTACGGCCTCCGGCCCCGAGTGCACGGTCGTCGACGTCACCTTCCACGGCGACGCGGCCGGCCGGCCGGTGATCTCCCAGCTCTCCCGCACGTACAACATCGACATCTCGATCCTGGGCGCCGCCATGGACACCGTCGGCGGCAAGCAGATCGGCCGGATGCGCATCGAGCTGCCCGGCCGCTTCGAGGAGAACGTCGTCCCGATCGGCTTCCTGCGCGAGCAGGGCCTCCAGGCCGAGGTCGTGACGGACGAGGGCCCCGCCATCCCCGTACAGACCCCCGCCCCACTCACCAAGGAGGTGGCGAAGTGACCTGGTCCGAAATGCAGCCGCTGCTCACCCAGGGGACCATCGACACCCTCTACATGGTGCTCTGGTCCACGGTCGTCACCGTGCTCGTGGGACTGCCGCTCGGCGTCCTGCTGGTCCTCACCGACAAGGGCGGACTGCTCCAGAACACCCCGGTGAACAAGGTCATCGGCGTGATCGTGAACATCGGCCGCTCGCTGCCGTTCATCATCCTGCTGATCGCCCTGATCCCCTTCACCACCTGGGTGGTGGGCACCTTCATCGGCCCGTCCGCGATGATCGTGCCGCTCTCCGTCGGCGCCATCCCGTTCTTCGCCCGGCTCGTCGAGACCGCCGTCCGCGAGGTCGACCACGGGCTCGTCGAAGCCGTCCAGTCGATGGGCGGATCCATCCCGACGATCGTCCGCAAGGTCCTCCTGCCGCAGGCGCTGCCCTCGCTCATCTCGGGTGTCACCACCACCGTCATCGTGCTCATCGGCTACTCCGCGATGGCCGGCGCCGTCGGCGGCGAAGGGCTCGGCTCCAAGGCCGTCACCTACGGATTCCAGCGCTTCGACAACCAGTTCATGCTCATCACCGTCGCGCTGCTGATCGTCATCGTGACCGTGATCCAGCTGATCGGCGACGGAGCCGTACGCCTGCTGGCCCGCCGGGGCCGCACCGCCTCCTGAGACCTTTTCTCCGCTCACAAGCCCGAACTCCTTGTCCGGGCGCACCACCCTCACCACCAGAAAGAGGCACTTTTCGTGCGTAAGAACATCAAGATCACCGCGGCTGCCGCCGCCACCGCCGCCATCGCCCTCGGCCTCACCGCCTGCGGCACCTCGTCCGACCCGGGCGCCAAGGGCGAGACCGGAGCCAAGGCCGACGCCTCCAAGGCGCTCGTCGTCGCCGCGTCCCCGACGCCGCACGCCGACATCCTGGACTTCGTCAAGAAGAACCTGGCCGAGAAGGCGGGCCTCAAGCTGGAGGTCAAGGAGTTCACGGACTACGTCCTGCCGAACACCGCCACCGAGACCGGCCAGGTGGACGCCAACTTCTTCCAGCACCAGCCGTACCTCGACGACTTCAACAAGAAGAAGAACACCCACCTCGTCTCGGTCGGCACCGTCCACCTGGAGCCCCTCGGCCTCTACTCCAAGAAGGTCAAGGACCTCAAGGACATCAAGGCCGGCCAGACCGTCGCCGTCCCCAACGACACCACCAACGAGGGCCGCGCCCTCCAGCTCCTCGCCGAGAACGGCCTCATCACCCTCAAGGCCGGCGTCGGCACCAGCGCCAAGCTGAGCGACATCACCGACAAGAAGGGCCTGGAGTTCAAGGAGCTGGAGGCCGCCACCGTGCCCCGCGCCCTGAACGACGTCGACGCCGCCGTCATCAACGGCAACTACGCGATCGAGGCCGACCTCAAGCCCGCCAAGGACTCCCTGGTGCTCGAAAAGGCCGACGGCAACCCCTACGCCAACATCATCGCCGTGAAGAAGGGCAACGAGAAGGACCCCCGCGTCCAGAAGCTCGTGAAGCTCCTGCACTCCGACGAGGTCAAGAAGTTCATCGAGGACACCTACCAGGGCTCCGTCGTCCCGGCCTTCGGCACCGCCGCCAAGTCCTGACACCCGCACGGCAATTGCCCGAGGAGCCCCGCGCACCCCGCCAATGGGGTCGCGGGGCTCCGTCGTGCGGACCCGCCCATGCGCGACATCGGGCCGATGCTGCATGCTGTGCCTTTAACGGTCTTCAGCATGGAGCTGCGCATGACTTCCACCTTTCCGGACATCTCCATCAGCACGGACCGGTTGGTGCTGCGCCCCTTCGACATGGCGGACGTCCCCGCGTACATCGAGATGATGAACGACGAGCTGGTCACCGCCTGGACCGACGCCCCTCACCCCTACACCCAGGTCGACGCCGAACGCTGGGTCCGCAGGATCGCCCCCGCCCAGCGCACCGGCGGCGACGGCATCGTCCTCGCCGTCACCGAATTCCTCACCCAGCGGCTCGTCGGCTCGGTCCGGCTCCACAACACCGACTGGCGCACCCGCGCCACCGAGGCCGCGTACATCACCGCCCCCTGGGCCCGCGGCGAGGGCTACGCCACCGAGTCCGTGCTGGCAGTGGCCCAGTGGCTCTTCCGCGACCAGGGCTTCGAGCGCATCGAGCTGCGCACCGCCGCAGACAACACCGCCTCCCAGCAGGTCGCCCAGAAGCTCGGCTGCATCAGCGAGGGAGTCCTGCGCAACGCCCGGATAGCGCGCACCCGGACCGAGAACGGCACGGACGGAGGCTGGACCGACATCAGGACCGACCTGATCGTCTGGGGCCTGCTTCCCGAGGACCTCGAAGGCGTCGCCGAGCAGCTCGCCGACGCGGGCGGCTACGGCGCCTACAACGACTGGAACTGACCCCCGGGAGGGGCCCTGACACCGCGTCGGCACGGACCGGGTACTCTCACCCTGCCCGCCCCGCACCTCCATCCCCACCTGCGACGACTCCAGGAGACTGACGACAGATGGCCGATCGGGTCACCGTGATCGGCTGGGACGGCTCGCCACTGACCGGAGCGGCCACGGCCGCCCTCTCGGCCGCCACGCTCGTCGCCGGAGCCGCCCACCACCTCGCACTTCCCGAAGTGCCGGCGAACGCCGAACGGATCCGCCTGGGCTCCATCGACCTGGCCGCCCGCCGGATCGCGCTCCACCGCGGCAGCGCAGTGGTCCTCGCCGACGGGGACCCCGGCTTCTTCGGCGTCGTACGCAACCTCCGCGCACCCGAACACGGCCTGGAGGTCGAGGTCGTCCCGGCCGTGTCCTCCGTCGCCGCCGCGTTCGCCCGCGCGGGAATGCCGTGGGAGGACGCCCGGACGGTCGTCGCCCACCCCCGCACCCTGCGCCGCGCCGTGAACGTCTGCCGCGCCCACCACAAGGTCGCCGTCCTCACCTCGCCCGGCGCGGGCCCCGCCGAACTCGCCCTGCTCCTCGAAGGCGTCCACCGCACCTTCGTCATCTGTGAGGAACTCGGCACCACCCGGGAACAGGTCACCGTCGTCACCTCCGACAAGGCAGCCGACCACGTCTGGCGCGACCCCAACGTGGTCATCGTCATCGGCGGCGGACCCGAACCGCAGGCCACCGGCGCCTGGATCGCCGGCTGCCACCCCGCCTACCCTCGTGGCGTACGCGGCTGGGCACTGCCCACGGAGGCGTACCGGGGCGATACCACCGAGGCCGGCGGGCAGAGCGGCGAAGGCGAGTCCCCGGGGCTGCGCGCCGCCCAACTGGCCCGCCTGGGCCCCCGGACCGGCGATCTCCTCTGGGACATCGGCTCCGGCAGCGGGGCCCTGGCCGTGGAGGCCGCCCGCTTCGGCGCGGCGGTCCTGGCGGTCGACAGCGACCCGGCCGCCTGCGCTCGTACCACGGCGGCGGCGCGGGCGTTCGGAGTCCAGCTCCAGGTCGTCGAGGGCCGGGCCCCCCATGTGCTGGAACGGCTGCCGGAGCCCGACGTCGTACGGATCGGGGGCGGCGGAGTCCCCGTCGTCACCGCCGTCACGGAACGGCGGCCGGAGCGCATCGTGACCCATGCGTCGACGCGGGACGAGGCCGAGGCGCTCGGCGCCGCCCTGGGCGCGAACGGATACACCGTCCGGTGCTCGCTCCTCCAGTCCGTCGAACTCGACACGGCCGCATGGTCGGAGCGCGAACGCTCGGTCGTGTTTCTCCTCTCGGCGCTGCGTTCCGACCTCGCCCCGTGACCCTGTCGGCGTACAGCGGGAGGTAGGCTGGCCGATCGTTGCACCGCGCCCGGACGTTCGTCGCTTCGTTCGTCAATGTCCGGAAAAGGGGACCGTTTTGGCCCCCGTTGTGGTACGGCAGAACCGGGGGATGCGCGACGTGGCGCAGTCCACAGCGGGCCGTGGCGAAATGAGCTGCCGCGGCGGCGAACGGCCGCGAGAATGCAGTATGTCCGCGACCGATTCGTGCCGCGCGGCGAGCCCGCTCGTTCTTGTTGACGAGCACCGGCGTGCCGTGTCCGGGCGTCCCGGGCGAAGGGCCGAAGGAGCACTGACGATGGGCGAGGGGTACGCATGAGTGACACCGGCCAGATCCCGGGTGAGGGACTGCCGGAGAACGCAGGCACGGTGGAGCAGCCGGGCGTCGCCGCCCCGGACGCGTACACCTACCTCGCTCCCTCCGGGCATGTCTCCGAGGACGACGACCTCCTCCTGATGCCGAGCCCACAGGGCGCCTGGAGCGACCCGCAGGCCGTACCGGCCCCGGGCCAGTACCCCGAGGGCGTCGCCCAGGCACCGCTGCCCGCGCAGGGCGCCCACCAGGCCCAGCCCGTGGCACAGCCCTATGCCCGGTCGGCCGGAGAGACCCCGGCACAGCCCCAGGGGCCCGTCCAGGTCCAGGTGCAGGAGCCCGCCCAGGCGCAGGCCGCGGACGCCTACGTCGCTCAGCAGGCGGTGGCGGAGCCGCTGCCCGGGACCGGCCAGGGGACCCACGAGTCCGGTGGCCGCGACTCCGGTTCGGTCGACCTGACCGGCGTACGCATTCCGTCGCCC